>CANBND010000035.1 GCA_947370945.1 Pseudobdellovibrionaceae bacterium
TTTATAGCTGACACTGACTAACGCAAGATTGATTTGCCATTTGAATGCGTGGCGCCAGACATTCTGGTTTTCCATTGTGACGAATGATGCCCCATTCAGAGCTGGCCGGTTTTTGCGGAGTATTTTGAAAATACGCAAGGCATGCGGCCTTGGCCATTCCAGTAAACAGAACGCGCATTTTGCCACTTGGAGTTTGTTCTGCCAGATAATCTTTTGCGATTATTTTATCGATGCCCATGCCATTTTTGATCGGACTGCTTTGACTGATTGTGAAATCGAAATTTGTAATATCAATTGTTGCGCATTGTGAAACGTTGGATAATTTTTTAATTCCAAATGGATCAGCACCCACTTTATCAACCATCACAACATGGCCATGCACGCCTGCGATATCGCCCGGTTTAATCGTTTCAGTTTTTGTTAAGGTAATATTATCAAAACAACTGAACCCAGAATTTTTTGCACTGATGAATTGTTCTGAACTTTGTCTGACAAAAACAGCTTTGTTATCAATACCAGGTTTATATCTGAAACCTGCTGCTGCGATCGCCGATGAAACATACGCCGAACAATCAATACCCAAAGTTGTTTTTGATCCTGTGCCCACGTTTTTGAAAAAGTCGATGGTGTTATTTGCAACGTTTGGTTCACCGCCATAGTCATAAATCAAAGGGTTATTTCTGACATTGAAGCAGCCATTTTGTACGCCACCAGCAACGCGAATATAGGGATGAGTATTTTGAACAGCTGATAAATTATTAATATCGCGAACGCCACCAATGCCGTCGGGGTGTGTGCCGACGCGTATGATTCCAGATACATCCGGAGTCGCAGAAGTTATTTCGGGAATCTGTAACGCCTGACAACTTTGATAAGCTGTCGAAAAAACATTATTTTGGCCGGCAATCATTCGAGATTGTGCATTGACTGGAGCGGTAGGAGTTGTTGCTGCAGAATTTGTTGGTACAGATTGGCATTGAATATTTAAATCATTTGATAAAGCAGAAACTTTTGAAAATTGTTTTGAAAGTTTAGAATTCAAATTCATATTCTCTGGTGTCGATGTATTTTGCATTTCAAGTTGAATCAGAGTTTGTAAATGTTCCTTCACCGATTGAATATTTTTTTCAGATTTAGAATCTTCTATCATAATATCGAAAACTTTATTAAATTCAGATTTGAATTCAGTAATTTTTTCGTTATCTTGAATTTTTTGCGCTTTTGCAATCAGATCAATTTTTTTTGAAATTTCAAATTTTAATTCAGACAAGTCAGGTGCAGATTTCTCTTGATCCAGATAAGTGTACATTGAATCAAAAACTTTACTTTGTAAATTATCGCATCCAACAGCTTCAGTGGCTGCTGTTGATGCTTGTGATAAAGATGAATTTTGTTTCATGCAGCTTGAAAAACTAAACACAGCAGAAAGTAAGATAACGTTTTTTAAAATAAATTTCGAGCCCATGGGACCTCTTTTCAGAGATCTTTTCGGGGCCAAATGTATTACTCTTTAATAATTATTTTTTTGTTAGAACTCTAGACAGAACCAGCTAATTTAACAGTGTCCATGCAGTTAAAATGCGGACATTGGTCTTGCAAACAAGACTTTTGTGCAGGACACAAAACATTTGGCATGGCAATTTCGATATGCTGTGAAAGGCTTGCTGGGCGCGGCCCCCAACGCTTTGGATGATGAACTTGAATGGGTGAATAAATTGCTGAAATAGTTTTTCCAAGACTGGCTGCGATGTGAACAACGCCCGTGCTGGGTGCAATTATTTTTTCTGAAAAATATAAAACTTCAATTAGCTGATGCATTGTCAGTTTTGATTGCAGCCAACAAACTTGCGGATGATTTTGAAAAACTGATTTTATTTTTGTCAGATACGGTTCGTCGGCCGCAGTTCCGGTGATTACGACAGTTTTATTATTTTCAATTTGATTTTGAATTTCTAAAATATATTGGTCTTGGGACCAATTCAAGGCAGACCCCATCATGCCAGGGTGAATGACGAGATAATTTTTTAAATTAAATTTTTCTAAAATTGCTGACGAGATTGGTTTCTGAAATTTTAAAATTAAATTTTTCGAATCAATTTGTACGGGGCCCGTAATTTTTTTAACCAGATCCAGATTGTATTCGAATTCATGTTTGATGGCTTGCGATCGCTTTTGTCGTAGGCCTTGGTTTAAAAACAGAAAACTATGCCATTGGCTTAATACGCCAATCCGTTTTTTGACTCTGTTTTTAAATAATTCAAAATTGATCCACCATGGGCACTGAAAACTGACTGCGATATCAAATTTTTCAGTTTTTAGAAACTCACTAAATATTTTCTGTGAGGCTTGTGGGTTGGACTTATCAATTTCAAAGTATTTTATTTTATTCTCAGCCAGATCCAGCATTTGACCTAAACCACGTTGGACTACCCAAGTGATATCATAGGCATTGGAATCCAAGATTTGATCTGCGGGTAGGGTGCAGATCAAATCTCCGATTTTATCAAGGCGAATAAGCAGAACTTTTTTTTTAACCACGTCGCTCGAAACTATTTGTAATCGTCCATTGGCGGGCACGAGCACACAATATTTTTATCACCGTAAGCATTATCAACGCGCCCAACAGGCGGCCAATACTTATTTGAACGAACCCAGTTTAATGGATAAGCCGCTTTGTCACGCGTGTACGTTGCTTTCCAGTCTGAATTTAATAATACTTTTGCTGTGTGCGGTGAATTTTTAATAACCTCAGGGCATTCGTCGGCCTCTTTGCGTATTTGAATCATGGCTTCGCAAAAACGATCTAATTCTTTTTTTGATTCAGATTCGGTTGGTTCGATCATCAACGTGCCAATCACTGGCCATGACATCGTCGGCGCATGAAAACCAAAATCCATTAATCGTTTTGCAATATCAGTCACATCAATTTCGTGTGATTTTTTTAAGGGGCGAACATCGATAATACATTCGTGCGCAACAAGGCCTTCGCGGCCTTTGTAAACAATCGGAAAATACGGAGACAATTTTTTTGCAATATAATTTGCATTTAAAATACTGATCATCGTTGCTTTTCTTAAACCAGTTGTTCCCATCATCGTGATGTAACTCCATGAGATTGGCAAAATACTGGCGCTTCCCCAAGGTGCTGATGTTGTCGAAGTCACGCCCGTTGCAGGGCCTGATTCTTTCACCATAGTTTGACGAGGCAAAAACGGAGCCAAATGTTTTCCAACACCGATCGGTCCAACGCCTGGTCCGCCGCCACCATGTGGGATAGCAAATGTTTTATGTAAATTCATGTGCGACACATCGGGACCAAATTTTCCGGGGCGAGCAACGCCAACAAGTGCATTTAAATTTGCACCGTCCATATAGACTTGTCCGCCAAATTTATGAATTGTTTCACAAATTAAAGTGATGTCTTCTTCGAACACGCCATGTGTTGATGGGTACGTTACCATCAATGCGGCTAAATTATTTTTATGCAATTCAGCTTTAGCAGTTAAATCTTTGATATCAACATTACCCATCTCATCGCAAGCGGTAACAACAACTTGAAATCCCGCCATGACTGCTGACGCCGGATTTGTTCCGTGTGCTGATGACGGTATCAAGCAAATATTTCTGTGCGATTCTTTACGCGATTTAAAATATTCACGAATTGTTAAAAGCCCTGCATATTCACCTTGCGCACCTGAATTGGGTTGTAATGAAACCGCATCAAAACCCGTGATCGCACATAATTTTTGTTCAAGGTCAGAAATTAAATTCATATAACCTTTGGCTTGTGAAATCGGTGCGTAGGGGTGAATTTTATTTACTTCAGGCCATGACACTGGAATTAATTCAGTGGCTGCATTTAATTTCATCGTACAAGAACCCAGTGGTATCATTGAACGGGTCAGTGTCACGTCTTTGTCTTGTAAAAAATGAATATAGCGCATTAATTCTGTTTCTGAATGATACGAATTAAATGTCGGATGAGTTAAATATTTTGATGTACGTATTAAATTTTGTGGCCACGTGTTTTTCAAAGTTTTTTCTAAATCAGCAATTGTGAACGAAAGTTCTTTGTTGCCATTAAAAACCTTTAGAATGTCTTCGACTGTTTTTAAATCTGTTGTTTCATTCAGTGAGAAACCAACTCCATCGTCATAAATTCTAAAATTAATTTCAAATTTTTCAGTGTCAGCAATCAATTTTGAAATTTGATCTGTTTTAATTTTAACTGTGTCAAAAAATTGTGTGGTTGAAACTGTAAAGCCTAATTTTGAAATTCCGGCCACTGCCAATTGAGTCAATTTATGAATACGAAGTGCAATCTTTTTTAGACCAGCAGGTCCGTGATACACGCCGTACATCGCTGCCATGTTCGCTAATAAAACCTGTGCCGTGCAAATATTTGAAGTCGCTTTTTCGCGACGAATATGTTGTTCACGCGTTTGCAAAGTTAATCGCAAAGCGCGGTTTCCGTGACTGTCGACGGATACTCCGACCAATCTTCCGGGCAGTGAACGTTTGAAAGAATCTTTCGTTGCTAAGAACGCAGCGTGCGGACCACCGTAACCCAACGGTACGCCAAAACGTTGCGAATTTCCGACGACCATGTCTGCGCCCCATTCACCCGGAGGAGTTAGCAACGTCATTGCTAACAAATCCACAGAGGCAATGACCATTGCTCCTGCCAAATGAATTTTTTCAGAAATATTTTTGTAATCATCGACAGAACCCGTTGTTGTTGGATACTGAAATAAAACGGCAAAAATTTCTTTGGATGTAAAATCAAAAGTTTCAGGATTTGTAATTATCATTTCAAGATTCAATGGTTCTGATCTGGTTTTTAAAACCTCGATCACATGTTGGTGCATGTCAGGGTGAACTAAAAATGTGTTCGCATTATTTTTTTTACATAAACTGTGTGCCATAAACAAAGCTTCTGCAGCGGCTGTGCCTTCATCCAGCAGTGATGCGTTAGCGATTTCCATTCCGCACAAATCTGAAATCATTGTCTGAAAGTTGAGTAAACTTTCAAGTCGTCCTTGTGAAATTTCTGGTTGGTACGGCGTATAGGCCGTATACCAAACTGGATTTTCAAAAACGTTTCTTAAAATCGGTGAAGGTGTAATGGTGTCGTGGTAACCCAAACCAATCAGCGATCTGAAAATTTTATTTTCTGACATCGTTTTTTTAAATTGATTTAAAATATCAAATTCAGAAATTCCGTTTCCGATATTCATGGCCTCTGTTGAATAAATACTTTTCGGAACGATTTTTGTGATCATCTCGTCCAAATTATTGAAGCCCAATTCTTTCAGCATTTCAGTTTGTTCAATGTCGCTGGGACCGATGTGACGTTTTTGAAATTCGTTTGCAGTTTGCAGACTTGAAAGGGGAGTATTTAAATCCATTTGGCCACCTCTGTTTTAATTAAAATTGTGAATATTTGTGACCTAAGGCTAGCATCTGGCTGGGCCTTTGAGGAGAACTAAACAGCATGTCAAAATAGACTTTATTCTGCACTTGTTTGATATAAAATAATCGGACGAGGTACTTATGTATTTAAAGTTGAAATCTGCTTTGAAGTTGCCATTATTTTTAGCCCTTTTTCTGATAAATGCATGTGTCAGCACACAGGTTCGCGGACCGTCGCAGGTATCGAATGATATCAGTGCATCATCAGACGCCTGCGCGGTCGATCCGAATTATCCCAGATTATTTAACGTCATCGAAAATGATTCAAAAACAATTGTCGTTGAAGTTGGTGATTTTGAAAAAAAATTCGGAATAGTTAAGGGCGGATTTTTTAGAAAAGGTGGATATACTTACGAAGTCAAATTTCAAGAGTCACGACAAAAGCGAACTGTTGAAGAAATTATTCCGACAACTGTGATTCAAAGTGGAAGTTTAAATTCAGGATCAACTCAGATTCAAGTTTCGGTGAAAGCCACAGGCTTATACACATTTGTCATCAATGGATCTGGCCAAGTTTGGAAACAAAAAGTTTTCGCTGTCGCGGATCGTGAAAATAAATTATCAGCAGAGCAAGAGAAAATATTAGCAGAAAAATTTGCGCCGTTAGTACAATATCACCCTGAAGAAAAATACAGCCCCGTTAGCTTTTCTTATTTACTGAACGAGGTCGAAACTGATTCTGATTTGCAAAATGAGCCTTTTCAATTGGTGGGGATTAAGAATTCACCTGAATTTGCATTTAAAGATTTACGAAAAATTTTGCCATATAATGGCCATGCAGATTCGGTGCTGCAGTCGCAATTAAATAATGAATTTTCAACGCGATTGACTCGTCGGTTTGGTGAAAATCACAAAACGGTTTATTATTCTGTTCTTGAAGACAATACGTATCATCAAATTTACATTAATTATCATTTCTTTTATTCGTTTGATCCCAAAAATAGTAAAGGTGAAAATTATGTTAAAGCTTCGCATATTTTTGACCGTGAAAGTATAACGGTTGTTTTAAATTCAAGCGGCAAACCGCTGTCTGTTTTTTTTGGCGCTCATTTGCCAACACAAACGATGGAATATTTTCCGCCTGAATCGACAAATGCCGAGCATAAAAAAATAAATTGGCAGGGCGGTCGCGTTTTTGTTTCTTGGCCGGATGTAAATAAAAATGGAAATCATCCGTTTGCTGTCGCTGCACAAGGTTCGCATGGTATGTATCCACTTGCAGGTAATTATGCTGTGACAATGAAAGACTTTCCGGTATTGCGTGAAACGGCTGGCGGTGGACGAATTATTTATCCTGAAACCATTGAAACTCAACCAACAAAAGAAGATTCAAAGCCCTATGTTTTAAAAAGTTTGAATTTGAAAAATTTAACAAGCGATTGCCGAAACGAAAATAATATTTTGGCTTATTCAGGTTCGATCGTGAATGTTTTGGGTCCGGGCAATGCGACATTTCCGCCATTTACAGACAGAGAAATTAATTATTTTGAATACGCCTATCCTGACGGTCATATTTTTGAAATGCCGTCAGGCTTGGATTCAAATTTTTAGATTAAGCTTTGCGAGCAGCCTTTTTCTTAACAACTTTTTTGACAGCAGATTTTTTTGCAGCAGGTTTTTTAACTGAAGCTGTTGAACCAGAAAACTGAGCTGTTTTTGCTTTGATTGTTTTTTCAATTTTAGCGCGTTGAGCTTTGGCTTTTTTCTTGTAGCCTTCTAAGTTCTTTTCAACTTCAGCGGCCGTTTTTTTAACTTTACCAACAACAGCAGTGACTTCTTTTTGTAATTGTTTTTCTTTAGCTGAAACTTTTTTCATCAGGTCTTTATATTTTTTAACGGCGTCGTTCGTATTTAAATTTTGCAATTTTGTTTGAATTTCAGATGTTGCAGCTTGAACATCGTCGATCATTTTTTTGACGTTCGGTGTTTCAGAAATTTTTTGAATCATAGATTTAATTTTATTTAGGTTCATTTGTTTTTTCTCCTGCTGAATTTATAGTCTTTCGTGGTTATAATGTAAAGTTGAAAACTTTCAAAAGTAAATATTTTTGAACTTTCAATTACAGCACAAAGTTGAAATTTTCAATTAATGCTCCGGGAACTTTCAGTGCTCCGATCGAACGTTTCATGTATGTCGATGTGTCGACAAAAATTTCTTGTTCATTTGAAAAATCAATTAAGCCTTCGCCAAAGATCTTATAAATCGTTTCATCAAAGCGTAAATCATTAATAGGCCCCACGATTTCGCCGTTTTCAACCCAGAAACACGCAAAGCGAGTCATTCCCGTCATGCGCGCCGTTTGTAGGTCGCTCCAGTTAATGTAATGCAGATTCGACAAATAAAGTCCTGTGCCCAGTTTTTTCAAGATTTCATTTTGATTTAGAGTTCCGGCTCTAACTTCGGGGGATCTTGGTGATTCGCCCGAGCTCGCTTGATTTGAAATTAAAGTATATTCTTTTGCAGTGGCCGTGCTGGTTAAGAAATTTTCAAGTTTACCATTTTGAATCAACATAATTTCTGGTTTTGAAATTTCACCGATTGCATTGAACAGTGGACTTAATCCTAAATTAAAGTTTTCTAGTAACGTAAATTTTTCAGATAAAGACAATTCATTTTCTTTTAATTTTTTCAGCGGTGCGCGGCCTTGATTATAGCTGGCTTGGCTCAGCGCTCCCCATGACATTGTTCCTAAAATTTCGGCCACGGCCATCGGTTCCAGATATACACGGTATTGGCCACGCGGTACTGACACAGTTGGTTTTTGTAATAAACTTAATTTATTTTTTGTATCATTGGCTTTGGCTGTGAATTTGTCGTGATTAAAAATTTCATCAGAATAAAAACCTTTGGCAGCTTTGGGGCCGTTATACAAAGAATAATCAAAAAAGAAATAATCAGATTCGAAATAATGAAACTGTCCTTTTGAATTGATGCTGGCTCGGCGTAAAGGTCCTGAACACCATAATCCCGCAAGATCTGAATCAGAAAACAAATCTGAAATTATTTTTGGAATTTCAGAATCCTGTGGGCGTTCAATTTTTTTATAGGTTTCAGATTGTCCGTTGTTTGTCATTTCGACAAATTTGGGACTTTCATCTGTCAGCGGTAAATCAATACGGGCTTGTGCAATTTTTTTTGTCGCCGTGTTTAAATCAGAATCTAAATCTAAAGTCAGATTAAAGGCCATGTTGATGACTTTGTGATTTGTTTGGTACGTCAATGTCAGCTCGTGTTGCGACACGGTTGTGTTTTGACGAACTTTGGATCCATTAAAGCGTAAAAACAAACTGTCTTCGGAATGTAAAAATAAACCTAAATCTTCATCTGCAGTTAATTGTTTAAAAATATTTTCTGAAAACTTTTTTAGATACGATTTATCCACCGAACACCTCGATATTTTTAAACAATGCGTATGGTGACGAATGACCCACGCGAATAATTTGGCTGGGTTCACCTTTGCCGCAGTAAGGTGAGCCATAGGTTTCGACTGTGTTAGGTTTAGTTAAACCTGCTAATGAATTCCAAAATGGAATTGTCACTGATCTGTAGTTTGGATTTTTCAAAGTCTTTGTCAATTTGCCGTTCTCAATTAATTTTCCGTATTCGCAACCGAATTGAAATTTACGGCGGTAATCATCAATCGACCATGAACGATTCGCGAACATGATGACGCCGCGTGAAACTTTAGAAATCATTTCTTCTAATGTCAGATCGCCACCTTCAAGGTTAATATTCGCCATGCGGTCAATCGGTGCGCGGTTCCATGAACTGGATCGGGCGTTTGCAACACCTGATAATCCAGATCTGGCTTGGCTTTCAAGACTGCCAAGGCCTGCTTTTAAAATTCCGTTTTGAATCAAATATTTTTTTTCTGCAGGGTTTCCGATTTCATCAAATTTAAAACTGGCCATTTCATTTGATACAGTTGGATCAAAAATAACATTCATCATGGGATGACCGTATTGTAATTTTCCGAAATCTGCGGGTTGCACAAAACTCCATCCTGCAAAATTTCGTTCGTCTCCTAAAATACGATCTAATTCAAGCGGGTGACCAATGGATTCATGAATTTGTAACAGCATTTGGTCCGGAGCCAATATTAAATCACAAGTTTCTGTCGGACAGTTTTCTGCCGACAATAATTCGATCGCTTCGTGCGAAATTGTTTCGCAATCACGTAAGGCGACATCTAAATTAAAATGTTCGGCGCCAATTTGTAAACAATTTCCGCGGCCACCATGTAAAGATCGGGTTTGTGTCTCGCTTCCACTTTGCGCCGTAGAAGATAAGGAATTAACAATGATATTAAAATTTTGATGAAAATCAGCACCGTTCGATGACAGATAACGTTGATCGCATTCGATGACCATCGCATCCGAAGCTGCCGTAATAATTTGATCAGAAGATTTTAATTTTTGAGATGTCTTTTTTAAAAAGTCATAAATTTCTGCCGTAGAAATTTGATCCAAAGGTTTTTGTCGGGCTGAAATAAATTCTCCGCGAGAAGGCGGGCGAATATGATCTGTGAATTTATGAACTGATTTTTTTTGGCTGGCTTCGGTCATCTGCAATGCTTTTGAAAATGCCGATTTAATTCCGTCAGATGTCATTTCACAAGTGGCACCGTAACCGATGTGACCGTCGCGCATAATTTCAATCAACAGACCCTGATCATCGAATGAACTGATGTCGTCGGGTTTGCCATTTCTGACTGATAAATCACGTGTGTGTTCGTGAATTGTTTTAAAGGCGACGAAATCTGCGCTGGATTTGTATTTTTTGAATTCAGTATCTAAAATATTTTCTGTTTGCATAGGACAAACTTATAAGCCATCTTTTTAAAATGAGCAAAACAAGAGATGAATATTTAACAAATCATTGGCAAAAATACCCTGAAGCACCACGTGGTGCTTTAAAATTCGGACGTGTGCATCAACACAGGCTTGGCGTTCAAAATTTAGCAGAATGTAAGGCTAAAGATGACCCCAATTTTAAGGGTTCAGACATTTTAATCGACGGAGATTTAGTTGCGATTATGCCGCAAAATCAATTTATTTTGTTGGCGCCTAATTTGACAAAAAACACAGGTTTTTACAAATTCGAAAATGATCCATGGACAAAAAATAAAAATTGGTTCGAATACATCACGCATATCAGAATTTTTTTTAAAGAAAAAAGATTTCTAGATGTAAAGACAAACACACTTGTTAAATGCCCAGGAACAGAACCGTCGCTGGATGTTTTTGAAACCGAATTTATTCTGGGTTCAAAAACAGAAAAATTTTATTTACCAACATCACCTGAAATAAATTTAAAAAAATTATTGTCTGCGGGTGCCGATCGTATTTTTGAAATTGCGCCAGTTTTTCGTAACGGCGAAAAAACACAGCGACATAACCCTGAATTTTTAATGCTTGAATGGTATCGTGCGTATGCCAGTCTGTCACAAATCAAACATGATATGATCGAACTGATCGAATATTTATGTGATCAATTAAAAATCGAAAGACCCAAAGAAGTTCTTACTTTCTCAATTCCAGAATTATTTAAAAAGCACTGTGATTTTGATTTAAAGCCTGAAACCACAATCGAAGAATTAAAATCATTGGCTGTAAAATTAAATGTCGATACAAAATCGGCAACAAGTATTGATGATTATTTTTTTCTGATCTTCATGGAAAAAATTGAATTTGGGTGGCCCAAAGACCGCTTGGTTTTTATCGAAAAATATCCACCGTATCAGGCGGCACTGGCCCGTATTGATAAAGTGGGCTGGGCTGAACGCTTCGAAGTTTATTGGCAAGGGTATGAGTTAGCAAATGCATTTCACGAGCTGAATGATCCTGTTTTGCAACGTCAACGTTCGAATGAAGATTTGCAGAAAAAAATTTCGATGAATAAACCCGTTGTTGGTTTGGATGAAGAATTTTTTCAAGCTTTAGAATTCGGAATGCCGCCGTCAAGCGGAGTGGCGTTGGGAGTTGAGCGATTATATATGGCGATGAAGGGGATTTCTGATATAGATGGGGTTCGATGAGAACTATCGTCTATATTTGAATTTGGAGTTCATTTTTGACACTTTACAAAGCGCATAATTAAGTATATACTTAATTATGCGAAAGTTCGAGTGGGATTCTCAAAAAGAAAATTTAAATCTAAAAAAACACGGAATTAGCTTTAGCGTTGCAGCGACTGTTTTTGATGATCCGTATGCAATTATTTCTTTTGATGAAAAACATTCTGAAAAAGAATTGCGTGAATGGATTCTTGGCGAATCCGATGATGGTGTTTTGGTAGTGATTTTCACCAAACGTATAATAAATAAAATACGACTCATTAGTGCTCGAAAAGCGAATAAAAAAGAAAGGAAATTTTATGAAGAAAGCAAAACAGTTCCCTTTTAAAAATATGCGAAGAATTACTCCTGAGGAAGTTTTAGAAGGTCAAAAAGCCATTGAATCTTTGACAGGCAAAGCTCGTGTTGGTCGCCCATTCAAATTCAAAGAAAAATTAGAAGCGATATCTATCAAACTGCATCCTAAAATTTTAATTTGGGCAAAAAAAGAAGCGAAAAAAAAAGGTATTGGTTATCAAAGTTTTTTAAATACGTTTTTAATGAAAAAAGCTGCTTAGTTAAAGATAAGATCTAGCTCTTATTCAAAGAATCTTTTAATTCTTTTCCAACTTTAAAAAAAGGTAATTTTTTTTCTTCGACGGCGATGACTTCGCCGGTCCGGGGATTTCTGCCCTTATAAGAATCGTATTCGCGGTTTACAAATGAACCAAAGCCGCGAATTTCAATACGATCGTCTTTCATCAGCGCTTCAACCATTGTATCAAAAATTTTGTTCACAATGGCTTCGGCCTTTACGCGAGTAATGCCGGCGGTTTCCGAGACGTGATTAATAAGGTCTGCTTTAGTCATTTAAAAATCCTTTATAGCCGTATGAATATATATGTAAATACATGAAATCACTTTGATTATGGCAAATAAATGGGATCAATTGCAAAATATATTTCAGGTTTTTTTGTGGCAGACTAAAGTTCAGTTTCAATGGCGTTTTTAGACGCTTTAGAGCCGTTTTTTTCAAATGCTTTGCGTTGCTTATTTATGTCTGGTTTCCGTCCGGTTTTTTCTAAAATTTCTGTATATGATTTTAAAAGTGAATCGATCATTTTTTGTCTGTTAAAAACTTTTAAAACCTTCAGGCGAGCTTCTTCGCCCAGTTGCAGATAATTTTCTTTGTCAGACAAAATTTTTGTCAGTAAATTTGAAATCGTCACATCATCTGCTGGGCGAACTAAAAAACCATCTTTGGTATCTTCGATAATTTCTGAAATCGGACTTAATTCGGAACCAATCACAACCTTTTTTTGCGCCATGGCTTCGATTAAACTGGGCTCAAGCCCAGTCGACTGTGAACTGAGATCCACATAAATACTGGATGAAGAAATATAGTTTAACAGATCTTCGGCATCGACCGCGCCTGGCATGATGACTCGACTGCCAAGAACCAGTTTTAGCATTTGAAATTCAACGTCTTTCCAGCGTGGACCGTCACCGATAATGACCAAATATGTATTTGAATTTTTTAAAACAACTTTTTCAAAAGCTTTTAATAATGGACTTAGTTCAAACGAATTTGAAAAATTAGAGACTGCTAAAATAATATCGGCATCATCAGGAATTTGTAATTTTAATTTAAAACTTTCTGATTCTGACCGAGGCGTCAAATCACCCAAATTAATTCCGTAAGGAACTGTGTATGTGTGATAATCGGGGTATAAATAATAGCGTTCCAAGATCATCCGTTGTTGCGGCGTTGTTGTAAAAATACCGTCTGCGGTTTCAAGCAAGCTGCGATCTTGAGTAAAATAGCTTTGTAAAAAATTAAAAATTAATTTTACAGTCGTTTTCACTTGCGAATTTAATGAGCCGTCATTTTCAGTTAACGTCGAAAATAATTCGGCCATTTTTGTGGCTTCGATATCATAGGCCACAGGCACGTTAAAATTTTTTTTATGGCGCCCGATTTTATAGGCACTGTCATCAAGGCTATGAACTAAATCAAAAGGCTTCTCGTGATGTAACTGCACAAATTTTTTATGAGCTGCATCGATAAAACGTGATGTTTTAAATACAGAAGTACCTTCATGCAGATAAAATGCGCGAATTCCATCACGATAAATTTCTGTTTTTTTCATCGGAGAAACTGTTGAAATAATCGTTACATCGTGACCGCGTTCAGATAAACCGCGAGCCAGAGGCCACAATAGCCCCGTATCAGCCGCACGACTTTGCACATGAATTTTATGACCGATGAGACAAATTCGCATACGAAATTTTTAAATCCTTTTGGCTTTTAATTTTAACATAAATCCGACTTAACTCGTTTAATTTGGACTCGTAAACATGAGAATCAATTTTTTCAAACAGGAGTGCTTCTGCTTTTTCGATGAGCTCAGTGTATGAGAGATGATAAGAAAATGATTTTTCAAAATTTTGAATCAATCCATTTTTTTTGTTCGACCATATTTGCGGAGCCCCTGAAGCTTGGCCTTCATTCAGAACGAGCACAGTTTTTTGAGCGAGGCAGTTTTGGATGAGGTTGGCCAATTTGACAGAATGAATTTTTAAATGATTGACGAGCATTACGCATCGAGATTCGCGCATCAATTGAGTCAGATTATTTTCATTCGTGATTAATATCGTATTTGTATAGCTTGGATTTTTTTTCAAAAAAGCAGTCCAAGATTTCCGAATATTCACTTGCTCCATATTTTTAGATAACTGTGTCGCATTGATGAAAACATTATTTTGCAAAATCCATTTGTGTATAGGTAATTCTGCAAAACCTTGTTCCAAATGAAAAATGACATTTGTTTCGTCAATTTTTTTTTGATGCGCAAATCTTTGTATATTTATAAAAGCAGGTAAAATAAATTTAGATTGATTAAAGGGGCGTAAATTTTTTATTTCAAGGGCTTCGGGTACGGACATCGCATCGAAATAAGATAGCTGCATATTTGCCATTGTGGCCATAGGTTCAGATAAAACTTGGACGGCATAGCTTGTGACAACAACAGGGATACTTAAGGCTTTCGCCGCAGCAACAATCCAAAAATTTTTCCAAGACAAGGGCATGGATTCAGTTAAAATATGAATCACATCATATTTATTTAAAAGTAAACGGGCGGGATGAGTTTGATTGGACCATTCAACAGAATGATTCATTTTCTCAAGCTCTGCACATAAAATTTCAGCTTGTGATTCAATATTTATTTTTTGATTGCAGGCATGAATCAGAATTTTCACAAACAAAACCAATTCATTTATTTTTTCTTTTCAAAATTAAAAGCTTTAAAAATACGATCCATATTTTTTCGATTCGCATCTGGAATATTTCGGTCAGGTAACGTGGCGGCAACAATCCATTCCAGAGCCGTGTGATGTTTAGGTTTGGGTTCACCCTTCCAGAATAAAACTTCGTAAAATAAAATTAAAATTCCAACGTCACCGTAGCTGTGTGAACAGGCTATTTTTAATTCGCCAATTTCAGCTTCGATACCCAGTTCCTCACGCAGTTCTCGCTGTAAAGCAAATTCCGGAGTTTCACCCAATTCAATTTTTCCACCTGGAAATTCCCATAGTCCACCAAGGGTATGAGTTTCGGGACGTTGACCGACAAGTACCTGTTGGTCTTTTTTTAGAATACCTGCAACAACAGGAATCCAATTTCTTTTGACGCGTGGTTTTTTTGGATAAAAAGGTGCTTTGGGTTTTTCTAAAACCGGCAAAGTTTTTTTTGAATCAACGTTACTATTGTCGTCGTTCTGCAAAGTGTGAAACCTTTCTGAAAAAACCGGGGCCTTCATAAATCAAAGCTGTATAAGCTTGGACCAAATCAGCACCCATCTCTATTCTTTCAAAAACATCACGCTCTGTCATCACTCCACCAGCAGAAATAATTAATTTCTTTGTTTTTTGTTCTGAACACACTTGAACAGCAGTTTTTAAGGCCAGCTTTGATAATTCAGCCACCGGCTCCCCCGAGGCACCGCCCTCGGTCGGGTATTTATTTAAGCCATTTCGTGAAAGGGTTGTGTTCGTCAGAACAAAACCATCCACGTCGTGATTTAAACATATCTGAAGAACTGATTTTAAATCTGCAATTTCCAGATCGGGGCTTAATTTAATTAAAATCGGCTGTGATAATTTTAAATCCTGAACAGCCTGCATAATTGGATTTAAAAAAAGGTCTAGGTTTTCTTTCTTGGCCAGATCACGAAGCCCCGCCGTATTCGGACTGCTGATATTGATAACGAAAGCGTCGGCCACGACAGAGAAATGGTTTAATAAAAAAATATAATCTTCATGGGCTTTTGAATTTTCAGTGGTTCTATTTTTTCCGATATTTACAAAGATTGGAATTGTAGAATGCTCTTTGAAATTTCGGACGTTATAAAAAACTTCTTCGGCGCCCGCAGACGGAAAACCCATTTTATTCCACAATGATTTTGTTTTTAAATCGCGATCTATAATTTTTCCTGGGTTTGGCTTCTGGGGGGCGGGTGTGACTGTGCCGATTTCTAAAAAACCACAGCCTAAACTTTCCCAAGCCATCAGCAGGTCTGCATTTTTGTCAACGCCGCCTGCGATACCGATTCGATTTTTAAAAATTAAATTCTTAAAGTTAAATGCATTCCAAATCGGAGTTTTTGATTGGCCAAAAATTTTTGAATAAATCTGGATACCCAATGGGCCTAAATCATGAGCCCATTTTGCAGGTATCCACAGCCACGGTTTCATTAGCGCGGATATAATCCGCGAAGTAACATAGCTTTTTCAAGGCGTTGAATAGAAACAGCCATCGCAGCAGAGCGCATGTCAGTTTGTTTTTCAGCCTGAAATTTATAAACGTTGTCGTAAGCTTTTAAAATGATGCCTTTTAATTTTGTATCAACATCGGCTTCGTCCCAAAAGAACGACATGATATCTTGAACCCATTCAAAATAAGAAACAATAACGCCGCCACCGTTGGCGATGACATCGGGAACTAAATGAATTCCACGTTGATGAATAATTTTTGTCGCTGCATTTGTCATCGGTCCATTGGCGCCTTCAACAATAAATTTAGCCTTAATTTTTTCAGCATTATGCGTATCAATTTGTCCTTCAAGTGCACAAGGCAATAAGGCATCGCAATCAAGTTCAAGTAAATCTGCATTCGAAATTTTTTGTGCTTTTGTATAGCCTTCAAGTGACTTATTTGTTTTTGCGTATTCAATCATTTCGATAATATTTAAACCGTCGCCATTAAAGTATCCGCCTGATACGTCACTGACAGCGATCACTCGTGATCCGCGTTCAGTTGCGAATTTGGCAGCAAATGATCCAACGTTTCCGAAACCTTGAATGACAATGCGTGCGCCTTTCATAGTAGCGCCTTTCATTTCCATCGCACGTTCGCAAGTGTAAATTACACCTAACCCTGTCGCGTGATTTCGGCCTAATGATCCACCGATTTCAACAGGTTTTCCTGTGACAACACCGGGTTGTGCATAGCCGCCTTGTTCTTGTGAATAAGTATCCATGAACCACGCCATTGTTTGTGGATCCGTTCCAACATCCGGTGCAGGAATATCTTTTGTTGGTCCTACGAAATGCGAAATCTCAGATGTATAACGACGAGTCAGTCCTTGTTTTTCATTGCGAGATAATTTTGTTGGATCAACGCAAACGCCGCCCTTGGCTCCGCCCAGTGGTAATCCCAAAACAGAATTTTTAAAAGTCATCAACGCCGCAAGACCTACGACTTCTGGCAGATCAACGTTGTGATGAAAGCGAATTCCACCTTTATACGGACCCAGTGTTGCGTTGTACTGAACGCGGTAACCAGTAAAAACTTTCACCGATTGATCATCCATACGAACAGGAACAGAAACAGTAATGCAGCGTCTTGGTTTTGTTAATCGCTCCATAATATTAGGATCGCAATTAATAATTTTTGCAGCCTCGCGCATTGTTGTTAATGCATTTTGAAAAAGTGGACCATTCAAATGAGCTTCTGAATGTGGATTTAAATTATCATGAACTGGCATAATGACTCCTTAGGTTTACTTTCGAATGAAATAAGTGTAGAAAATCACCTATGAACTGTCGAGTAAAAACACTAATTTCAGGTCTATTGTTGATCGCGGCAATTCTGTTGTCGTCGCAAAATATAGTGGCCGAAGTTGAAGATTTAACCTCGTATCCGCCCATGATCTATAAAACGATGTCTAGACTTTCGAAGTGGTCACCAAAAATGGACGTGACCGATCTGACTGAGCGCTGCAAGCTTACTTTTTCATCACCGAGGCTGTCACCGAAAGATTGCCAAGCTGATTATAAATTAAATTTTTTAGACGACTTTAAATCTAAATTATTTTTCAAATTCGATATTTCAGACCCAAATCAATTTCAAAAAATAACTTTTGAATTAAAGCCAGGTTTGAAAATTCGTGGAATGTTGGCTTCACATCAAAATCAAAAAAAACCCTTGGTCATTTTCCGTATGGGCATTCACGGTAATATCGATGAATTTTTGGCCGAAAGATATCTGCTGAAATTAATTTATGAAGATTTAGGTTATCATGTTTTGGCTTTAGAAAGTTTAACCAGCCACGGATTTTTAAAAATCAATGATCGTGTAACTATCGGCGGTTTCGAAGAAGGTTTGCATACATTTTTTATTTTAAATCAAATTGTAAACAATGAATTTTCTTGGACCAAAGATATTACAGACATTCATTTGATGGGTGTCAGCATGGCAGGTGCTGGTCTGTTTTTAACAACCTATTTAGATGAACAGTTTGAACATAAAATAAAATCTGTTCAGGCTTTTTGTCCGTTGATCAATTTACAAAAAACGTTTGAATATCATTCGAGGCCCGGTTGGTTTTCGGCCTATTTTGATTTGTGGAACAGTCGCAGGTTGAAAGCTTTGTATGATAAAAATCCAGCGCTTGGTGAGATTAATTTGTGGCCGATGATTTTTGATTTAAAGCCCCGATTCACGCCCGCTGCTTTTGATTGGATCAATAAAAAAGAACCCAAACCAATTCTGAATCTGAAAACATTTCAAAATCATTTTCCGAAAATTAAATTTTCGCCAGAAATTATTGCGCACATCGAAAATTCAAAAAGCCTGTACGAATTAAATAATTTTTGGCCTGTTTTCAAAAATGAAAAAACACCAATCCAAATTTACGTCACTCCGAATGATCCTGCAGTGGTTAATTATTTAAACACCGATTTAATACAAAGCCGCCGTCAACCCGGTGATTTTTCAAAAACAAAAATTACAGAATTAAATGGTGTTCACTGTGCATTGGCCAGCGAATATCAGTGGCCCTTTTTGGTTGAAATGATTCGGCGGGGATTTCAGGGGCGTTAGATTTTATCCGGATGACGGATCATAAAACTAACCTCTTCATTTTAAATTTGATTTCGCGATGTTTTCTGTTTTGCATTCGATCTTTGTATGAATCAAAGATCAGAAGTTATGACCGAATTTTTAAACTTAAAAAATGAATTGAATGAATCAAATAAATTTGCGAATCAACAGACTTTGTTGGTTTTTGAAATTGAAGAAGAAATTTCGGGCCGACAGGTTTTGTTTGCGAAGTTGTCGGTTGATCAGAGGGTTAGGCTTTGTTCGAAGGATGTTAGCTCACTTTGGACAGTTGAAAGTAAATATGAAAAAATAAGTCAGTTTAGTTTGGATGTGCTATTATTTTATGAAGAGCATAAAATTGAAATAAAGTTATCATTTAATGATTATTTTTTTATTGAATTTAA
>CANBND010000036.1 GCA_947370945.1 Pseudobdellovibrionaceae bacterium
AAAGTTAAAATTCTTTTGGCGCAAGCGTTGTTTGGTCAACCTGATATTTTATTACTGGATGAGCCAACAAATAATTTAGATATTTATGCGATCAAATGGTTGCAAGAATTTTTAATGAACTTTAAAAATACAGTTATCGTTGTTTCACATGACCGATATTTTTTAAATACGGTTTGTACTCACATCGCAGATATTGATTACGGCAAAGTGACTGCGTTTACCGGCAATTATGATTTCTGGTTACAGGCCAGCGAATTGCAACAGCGATTATTATCAGATCAAAATAAAAAATCAGCCGACAAAGCCGAAGATTTAAAAGCTTTCATCGCGCGATTTAGTGCGAACGCTTCAAAATCAAGCCAAGCTTCATCAAGACAGAAAACTTTAGAAAAATTAACTTTCAATGAAATGCCAGTATCCAGCCGTAAACGTCCATATGTGGGATTTGAATCTTTGCGTGAAGCGGGCCAAGACATTTTAACTGTCAAAGATTTATCGTACAAACATGAAGGTGAATTTATTTTAAACAAAGTGAATTTCACTTTGAAAAAAGGCGACAAAGTTATTTTGCTTGGTAAAAACGATTTAGCAAAAACAGTTTTGTTAGACATTCTTGATGGTAAAACAAATGCTGATTCTGGTGAAATTTTTTGGGGCGTTACAACAACAAAATCATATTTGCCAGCAGACAATTCAAATTATTTTCAAGACGGCGAATTAGATTTAGTCAATTGGCTGCGCCAATATTCAACCGAGCGTGACGAATCATTCATTCGTGGTTTTTTAGGTAAAATGCTTTTCAGTGGATCAGAAGCGCACAAAAAATCAAATGTATTATCCGGCGGAGAAAAAGTTCGCTGCATGCTTTCGAAAATGATGTTATCGGGCGCAAATGTTTTATTGTTGGATGGCCCTACGGCCCATTTAGATCTTGAAAGCATTTCGGCCGTGAACGAAGGGCTTAAAAAATTCAAAGGCACTGTGATATTCACATGTCATGATCATGAATTTGTGCAAACAACGGCGACACGAATCATTGATATCGAAAATGGAAAATTAAAAGACGATCGTTACTGTACTTACGAAGAATATTTAGGAATATAATATGAAAATTTTTATCGTCACAATTTTACTTTTATCAATTCAAACCAAAGCTGCTATCTGGACAGCGACTCGCGAATGGACAGACTCTGACGAGATAGCGTATTCAGAATTTATTACAACACAAGTTGGGCCTGATTTTTTTAAAATTCTAGGATCACCATTTTCAGAATTAAAATTAGACTGCGCAGATGCTGCATATGCGCTGAGAATTTATTATTCTAAAACAAATGGGCTGCCATTTAAAATCGTCGACCGCAAAGTAACAAATGATGATCGAAGATTTGATTACATCGCAGATGAAAATAAAAAATTAGCGGCATTTATTTTTGATGTGGTTGATAACAATGGAACAGAAAATTTATCAGGAAATGATACATACCCTATCGCAATTCAAAGTATTCGCGGCGGCGATGTGTTTATGTATAAAATTGAAAGCGCTCCGGGCACATTCAGTCGCCACACGTATTTAATTAAAAACGTAAATTCAAACGGCACATTCGATGTTTTGTATTCAACACAGGCGCGCCGTGACGCTGGTATGCCGATGAATCGAATCAAACAATATTCGTTTGCAAATCCACGCTGGGTTCCAAACCATACGGCCATTGGTGACAAAAACACGTGGGGATTTAAACGTATGCGTTTGCCACAGCAACGCGGAATTTCTTTGGATAAAATTCCAAATGCGAATTTTGAACAATATGATTTAGCAATTCAACAGGGCGATCAATTTTTTGAATACGTTAAAAACCAAAGAACAACGATCAAAGAAACTGCAACAGAAGCAATGGCTCGGATGTTTGAATTTTTATGCCATGAATTAAACGACCGCGTAGAAATTGTTTCAATGGCACAAACTGTTCGCGCAAACACAAATAATGTGTGTATGGATCCTGTGACGTTTGATACGTATTCGACGCCGTCACGTGATGGCGGAATTTTGGGTTCATATAATAAAATATTTTCTCAGGTTGAAAAATATAAGCAAACTGGCGAATGGGTTACGGTTGATGCGAATACTCGAACCGTGGCAGAGGGAATTTTTAATCCTCAAAGATCGATTGCGACAAATCAGTTGATTAAAAATTCATGTAATTTTCAAAATCGCCAAGGTTTAAATACGGATCTTGCATTGTTTTACGAGGCGCTATCGCAGGGCCGCGTATCAAGTCATCCGAATGATTCATTATTTAATCGCTGGGGAATTTTAAGCGCAACGACAGCTCCGTTAACGAGTTGCCCGAGGTATTAATCTTAATTTAATATTGTTTTGCGGTTGAAGAAGCCATTAAAAAAATGGCGGAGTCGGCAAAAATTGCGAAATCCGTAGTTTTTTAAAGTAGTTAAATAATCGTGTGCCCCGCGTGTGCCAAACTCCTGTAACGTCTGGTGACATTATCATGGGGTTCGACTCTTTTTTGTGAGATCAATTTGCAATTCTACGCCCTCCGCATCTTTTTGTTTAAAATCTACTATCAAGGGCATTATTTTAATCACTTCTGTTGCGCCCATGACATCAATGCCTGACAAACGCACATAGCGCTGCATCGTCTTAAGTTCCTTCCAGCCACCAATTTTCATGACCTTTGCTGGTTCAACACCAGATCGTAACATTTGCGTCGCAAAGCACGCCCTGAGCGTATGAAACTTGATACTTGGAAGTCCGATCAGGTAACAAAAACTTCGTAAAATTCTGGCCTGACCACCTTTTTCCCAATCGCTAAACTTTTCAAAAACATATGAACTATTTGGATTTTGTGCAAATTGCTCTTTGAGGATTTTTTCTAAGTCCGTCGATATCGGAATTTGTCGCCAGTAACCAGCCTTTGTTGATTTATAAATTTTCAGCCGACAGTTATGTGATTTGTTCACATTGATCAGCATATTTTCAAAATCAACATCTGATTTTTCCAAAGCCAGTAATTCGCCAGATCTCATTCCGGTTAAAATTGCTGTGGACCAAACTCGCCTCCATGCATGATTTTGTTCATAAGCCATTTCGATCAGTCGTTGAATTTCGGCCAAAGTTAAAATTTCAGGTTTTTTTTCAACATCACGGCCTAAAACAATATCGTAGGTTGGTGATCTGAACATATTTTTGATTAAGTTTGATTGTATTCCATAATCAAAAACTGATTTTAAAACTTGCTTAAACTTTTTTCTATGACCAAAACTAATGCCCTGAATCTTCATCTGCTCAAAGACTTTGGATACGGCCAGCGAGTTAAACTCGCCAGCCGATTTATTTTTATATTCACCAAGCCATTTGTGAAGTGATGCGAAATAGTCGCCTTGATTTAGGCTTGATCTTTGACCGGAGGCGACTTTTGTCTTTAAACAATAATCATTCCATTCGATCAAAAGATCGCCGAACAAGACGCCGCGCGATTCGATCTGCATCAGTTCGCGGTCACAATCTTTTTTAAGTCTGTGCTCTTCTTTTTGGGCTTGAGCTAAACTTTCAAGATGACCCTGCTGCTTCGTCAACCGAAGATTTGGGTTTATTTGTGATCTTGCAAAGACCCTGACTTTGTATAATGTTTTTCCGTTTTTAATATATTCTTGAATCATGCCGCTTTCCTTTGATTGCGACTGGATTCCAGAAACTGATCAAGCTCAGTCCTGTTAAACAAAAGACGTCTTCCAAATTTATAAAATGGAATTTTTCGTCTGTAAACAAGCTGTCTTAATGCACCAACAGATGAAAGCCGTAGATATATAATTGTCTCACTTGAGGTTAACCACTTTAAATTTTCAAAGAACTTTTGATCGTTTTTATTTGTAGCACAGTTTTTAGTCGTATTCAATTTTTCAATTTCAAGCTGATATTTAGTCTTATTTACCTCCATAAATTTGCCCCCTTTGTTTAATTTATTTTTTTTTACACACACAATTTTTTTTGTTTTTCGCACCTCCTTTTTTCTTTCTTTCCTATATCTAATCTATTTCATTTCTAATTCATTATTATCATTCTCACTCACACTGACTTCCTTTACCCCTGATCTATCTGACCACACTCCACCTTTTGTTGGGGGTGTGTGGTCAGATAGATCAGGGGTGGATGTATTTAGATTCTTCAAGCCGTCGAAGTCTACGCATCATCGTCGTATAATTTATTTTTGAAAATACAATTTTCTGAATCTGTCTGGTGCTCATGACTTCATATTTTTTGAGTAACTGTATTAAAAATTTATCTCGCTCTTGAATAATTATTTGACTCATCTCCAGTCCCCACCAGTCATTTTGGCTAATGCTTTTTTTCTGATTTGTTCAGGGTTTTTTGCTTTTGGGATGACAATTTCTATCATAGGTTCTGGTTGATGAATGACTTTGGGCAAAACTTTTATTTCATCAACTGAATTTTTAATTACTTCAGTGTGAATATAATGCATTTGAATTTGTTCGTGATTACGAACAGTGATTTCTGGTTTTTCTGTCGCTTTAAACAATAATTCAAGTAAATATTTGAATACGAATGTCCCAGTGACAATACAAACCAGATAAAACAAAATTTTAAGAATAAACAGTTCAAAATAAAAATACGTACCTACGAACACACGCCAAGCAAAAACGTTGTCGTTATCTAAATTATTTAATTTAAAACAACACACTAAAAAATTTGGCATCAATAAAGTGATTCCAAATCGAATTAGAAGACTGTTGGAATTTTTTTGAAACATACGCACACCCCTTTCATAAAGTTTGAAAGAAAAAATTTCTTCCGTACTATTATATATTTCAAAGGCAGTGCCACAGGTGATGACTGGTGATTTCAATGCTGATTACTGATTAAAATCGTTCTGACGTAATTTTAAAAAATTGGAATTAATTTACACTGGCGGGTTTCCACCAGTGTAAATTGCTTAGATCGATTTTATGTAGTGCGGGAGTCCAAAAGGGGGTGGCGGACTTCCGCCATGGCGATTTTGATTTGAGGACGGGTTTATTTAGAATTCTGAATTTGTACGTATGTACGAACAGGGGAAACTTAAAATCAACAAAATTACTCAACACAAACAGTTTAAAAATAAGATTATTTATTTAAAAAAGTATAAATAGAAAGAGTCTCCATTTTGCAGATCTTTCTATGAAATTTATTTTTAAACTGAGGGATTACTGTTGCTGAATAGCGATCAAAGAAAGGCCTTCGTCGGGTCGGCTATAATTAAACCCACCGACAAAACAATAGTATTTATTGTTTTCCATTGAGTATAGCATTTTTGCAGTCCTTTGATTTGTCGCAAAGATTTTATGTAGTCCGTTTTGAAGGCTTCCGGCCTGAACGTTTATAAAATGTCTTGTATCTGTAGAAATCTGATGGATCCCACAAACATTTATATTTTCAACTTCTCCATAGGCATGCATTCCTATGGAGACCAATAATGGAACAATTAATTTTTTCATAAACTTTTCTCCTTTATTCGATTTTATAGCTTGCATGCGCCGGGACGATTTGCAGTACATTCACGTGGTTTTGGTTGGTCGTAGGATTCTTCCCATACGTATCGATCTATAGCCTGACTGCCCATTTTACCAGAAATAGATCCAGTCCCGAATACGGGTAGTCCATTTCGAACACGAGAGCTAAAATATATTTGCATCTGATAATCGCTGTTTAAGCCTGATAAATAAATATTCACATCTATCAAATATCGATCAACTTTAAAGGGCTTGATTTCGGTAATTTTTAAAATAATTGAACTCACCTCTTTACTCAGGCTGCTATTTGCGTAAAGGTGAGCGTTGAGCTGGCCTCCCACTTGGCTATACCGATAGTCTAATTTTTCTAGACCATCTATACAGAGCAGACCACCACGAGCATACGGGTTGGCGGCAACAATAAAGCAATTCTTGGGATAATTCGAATAGACTGTGGCGCTACTTTTTGAAGGTTGAATAAATAGAAACAAAATGGCAGATGCGACTAATAAATTTTTCATGAATTCTCCTGATAAATGTAATGCGATAAAACTAGCTTTTTAAAATGTTTATTCTTCATAAGTTATTCCTTAGTCTGTTATACAATATACATTACTGGTGTTATCACGGCCTTCTTTTGTGAACGTAACTTTTATGTCTTTGACTGCCGAATTAGAAAAATACTCGATTTTCATTTTTCCAAAATCAGTATCTTTGGCGGCGCTGCTTTGCGTATCTGGCACATAGCTTAGCTCGACAGCTCCAACATTATGGCTCAGATCAATAGAGTCGATTTTATAGTGACCATACTCTTTGCTGTTAGGTGAACTCATGAACACCATGATGGTTTTACCTAATGTAAGCGACTGAGTGTATCCATCAAACGAGTAGATATATCCAAGCTCTTTGGCATAACATTGCGTCCAACCAGATCCACCGCCGCCCGCGAACGCGCTCGAACTTACTAAAGCTACAACAACTGGCAACAATGATTTAATAAAAACTTTTTTCATGAAAGACTCCTTTGGGTTTGTTTGTTTATAACTAATTGCTTCATTTATCTTTAAAAAGCCGATTGATCGTTTTATTAAAACGACAACAGCGATATTTTGATTTCATTCATTTGCTTAACTGCATTTTGCACTTTTATAATCAGCTCATCTTTTTCATGTTGAAATTCGCCAGTTAAAAGAGTTCTTAAATTTAATTCCAAAATTTCTGAAAGCTTTACATACACTCGCTCGCCTTGAACACGGCGTCCATACTCCCACTCCTTGTATGTCGACAGCGGGACGCCAACTGCCACAGCCACCTCTCGTTGAGTTAAGCCCAATGTGGTTCGTCGCTTCGTGATTCTTTGTGCGAATGTTTCCATTTTCCCTCTTGGAACAGCTTGTAGGCCGAATGAGGCTCCGTGTAAAATTAATTGATTTAATGTACCAATTAGATATACTAATCATATGAAATTGAACTCATCACAGCTAGAAGCTTTTTTTGCTGTCGCAAAACTGTTAAACTTTACTAAGGCGGCTGAAGTCTTATTCGTAACCCAATCGGCACTTTCCCAAAGAATCGCAAAGCTTGAAGAAGATCTTGGAACAACCCTGTTTATCCGCGATCGCACATCGATCCGCCTTACAGACACTGGAGAGCAAGTTTTAAGATATTGCCAGTTCAATCAAGCTGTTGAATCCGAACTTTTGGCAAAGCTTAAAGACTCAAAAGACGATCTAGCAGGAGTATTAAGAATCGGGGGATTCTCTTCAGTTAATCGATCACTGGTGATTCCATCATTAAAAAAAATCATGAACAAAAATCCAAGGCTTTCGATTCAGTTGATCACCAAAGAAATTCATGATTTGGGCACACTTTTGAAAAGCGCTGAAGCCGATTATATTTTCACGAATAAAAAATCTGACTCACCAAACATCGAAAGCCTGTTTTTAGGATACGAAGAAAATGTTCTGGTAAAATTAAAAAAAGCGCCAGACACTGAAATCTATCTTGACCATGACGAAACTGATCCTACAACAAAAGCCTATTATTTTCAAAATAAAGCGGCTTTCAAGCCATCAAATATACGCTATCTTGACGATGTCTATGGCCTGATTGACGGAGTCAAAAATGGTTATGGGAAAGCTATTCTGCCACTTCATTTAATTAAAAATGAAACTAGTCTTGAAATTTTAGATCCGAAGAAAATTTTAAGAGTTTCAGTTTATTTACAGTTTTTTGTACAACCCTTTTATCGCCGTGTGCATGCAGACTTTTTAGATGATGTGCGAATTTTTTTTCAAACGGCATTACGACAAGAAAATTAAAAACACGTGTGCCCGTCATGTGCCGTAAGTGTGTCAACCTCAAGTGATGTCGAGTAATACCCAGTGACTTCATTTTATTGCTGTTTGATCAGCTCTAGTCATTCCAGTCAGTTAGATGTTTTGTGTTTTCAGTTGTTTATGATTTTTTTGGATCTGGGTGCGATTTTTACTTTAAAAAAAATGGCGGAAAGTGAGGGATTCGAACCCTCGAGCCCCGCGAAGGGCTGGCAGTTTTCAAGACTGCTGTGTTCAACCGCTCTACCAACTTTCCGTTGATGACTTTATGTAATTTCATAAATCAGATCAAGAATTTAGAAGGTTGTTGCGGGTCGTTACACACTTAAGTCTTAACTTATCCTGCGAGTTGCTTTCTTTCTTAGCGAATCTCGGTTTTATTTCCCATATATCCACGCAATGCTTGCGGAATTTCGATGCTGCCGTCTTCGCGTTGGTAATTTTCAAATATCGCAACCAGCGTACGGCCAACGGCCAATCCGCTGCCGTTTAATGTGTGAACATACTGTGGTTTGCCGCCGTCTTTGGGTTTGAATCGGATATTAGCGCGTCTGGCTTGGAAATCTTCGAAGTTTGAACACGAACTGATTTCGCGGTAACTGTTTTGTCCCGGAAGCCAAACTTCTAAATCATACGTTTTTGCAGATCCAAAACCCATGTCGCCTGTGCATAACAAAGATTTTCTGTAAGCCAAGCCTAATAAACTTAAAACTTTTTCTGCATGACCCGTTAATTGCTCATGAACAGCATCTGAATTTTCAGGCTTACAAAAAGTCATCAGTTCGACTTTGTTGAATTGATGTTGGCGAATAAGGCCTTTGGTGTCTTTGCCATAACTGCCAGCCTCTGATCTAAAACACGGCGAATACGCACAAAATGATTTTGGCAAATCTGATTCATTTAGAGTTTCACCGTTATAATAATTAGTGACGGGAACTTCCGCCGTTGGAATTAAAAAATAATCCGTGCCTGATAAATTAAAAACGTCTTCTTTAAATTTCGGAAATTGTCCGGTGCCCTGCATGCTGTGGCTGTTCACAATAAACGGCGGAATCATTTCTGTGTAACCGTGTTGGGTTGAATGCAAATCCATCATGAACTGAATCAGTGCGCGTTCCATTTGTGCGGCAGCACCTTTTAAAAATACGAACCTTGCACCAGTTGTTTTTCCAGCGCGTTCGAAATCAATGATATTTAATTTTTCGCCCAATTCAAAATGTTCTTTGGGTTTGAAAGAATATTTTTTAATTTCACCAATGACAGACACAATTTTATTATCATGTTCAGATTTTCCCGCAGGAACATCTGATTTTGGCATATTGGGTAAAGTTAATAATAAATTTTGAACATCTTCGTCAGCTTGAGCGGCTTGAAGTTCAAGTTCTTTCACTTGATGTTTAAACTGCTCAACTTGCGTTAACAACGCAGATGCATCTTTACCTTCGCGCTTTAAGGTTCCAATTTCTGCACTCAATCTATTTTGGCGTGCCTTTTCAGCCTCGGACTGTGACATAACTTCGCGACGGCGCACAGCCAGCTGTATAACTTGATCCAAAGTTTTTAAATTTTGTTCTGAACCGCTGCGATTTTTTAAAGCTTGTTGATAGTCATCAAAGTAGCTTGCGCCGTTTTCAGGTTTTTTTTCTAACATTTTTAAATCGATCATAAGGTGTCCTTGTCAAAAACTGTGAAACTTAAATAATAAAATTAATTCGGCGCGATCAGAATATACATTCTTAGTAGCGAAGCGATCAGAACACAAATAAAATCAAAAACAACAATTTGAAAAACTGTGCGAGGCGCTAAGATTTTATAAATTAAAGCTAAAAATAAAATATTTAAAAAAATCAGCATAAAAGTGCCTAAACCAAAAAGTTCCTGACTGATGAGGGCTAAAACCAAGCCAACAAAAAATCCGGAAACTAATCGTAAACAAATATGCCCTAAGCTATATGTGGCTTGTTTCGTTGTTTGCTGCACGTTATTTGAAAGGCCCTTAAGCTTATCTGTTAGTCCCATAAAAATCCTTTAATAAATTAGTTTCCAACTTTATTTTCAATTTCAGATCTATCCAAAGCATTTGGAGAAAGCTCTAAATATAAATTAAATGCGTCTTTGGCTTGCCGAGGAAGCCCGCGTTTTTCAAAAATAAATCCCTGTTCACGATAAATATTTGGAAATCCGCTTTCATGTTGTTTCGCGATATCAAGCATGTCTTGAGCAATGTCTAAGGCATCGCTCTTTCTATAGCAGCTTGCCGCTTTAACATAGAGGTCTGCTGACGTTGATCTTAATTTAATTGCGTACGAATATTCAGCGGCACATTCTTTGAATTGGCTTTTACGGTCGTAAACCTCAGCGGCCAATAAATAGGGTTCGGCCAAGTTTGGATTTTTATTTTTTTCTTCTTTGATCATTTCAACGGCCTCACTAAATTGGCCCAATTCTAACATTGCGCGGGCAATAGAATATGAAATTAACGGATAATTGGGATTAATGTTTCGTACAGTTTTAAATTTATTGAGCGCTAAATTAATTTCTGTGTTGCTTCCTTTTGAAACTGCAACATCCAGCTGCAAAAGTGCCGTCGCATACAAGGGTTCAACATCAGATGGATCTAAAACAGCTGCTGCTAAATAATATTTTTGTGCTAACGCTGCATTATTCATGTTTCTGTAGCAGCGAGCTAAACCAAAATTTGCTTTTTTATCTTTAGGATCAGTATCCACAAGTTGCTGGTAAATTTCGGCGGCTGATTTGTATTTTTCTTGAAATTCATAAAATTCAGCTAAACCCACGCGATACTCAAGAGTATAAGGATAACTTTTTATTAATGTAGATAAATAATTTTCAGATTTAACATTTCCTTGTGAAGCATAAATATATTTTGCATATGTAATTTGAGCCTCGGGCCAGCCGGGCTCTAAATCAACGGCTTTGCTGGCATACTTTTGCGCCATGTTGATAGAGTTCTCTTTTTGATCCTGTTCTTCTTTGGTTCTAGAAGGTGTAGAAAGAAAAATTGTAACGTGTGCGTTCGCTAAAAGTGTTAATAGTTCAACGTCAGCATCGTACATACGCAACGCTTTTTCGCCGTAACTGATGGCCATAGGCGTATTATTTTTTTTATTTTCAATAATAGCTTGAGCTTTTAAAATTTCATAACTATTTGGCGAAACACGCATTGCCAATGACAATGTTTTTGAAGCCTCGTTGAAATTATATTTCTGTGACAAATAATCAGCTTTCAGTGCGTAGGCTAAAATATTTTTTGGATCTAATTTAATACATTTATCAATCCACAAAAGTGCTTCACGTGTTTGATTCAGCGCCCATAAACTTTTTGCAATCTTTAAAGCGACACCTGAATTGCCAGGGTCCATATCGAACGCTGCTTTGAGTTGAGCTTGTGCAGCCAGATGATCGCCGCCGCGAGCAAATTGTTCGCCTAGAAAAATGAGTTCGCTGGCGCCATTTGCCAATGAGGCGCGGTCATCACCACCCAGTGTAATTACAATCTCTTTCAGTGCGCGATGACTAGGACTTATTTCTAAGCCATACAAGGCCACTGAAAGGGCTTTTTGCTGGTCATTTCTTTGCAGTAATAATTTAATATATTCTTGGAGTGCCTCAAGGTGAAAAGCTTTTGGAAGTTTTCGTTTTTCAGAAAAACCCTGTGTAAAAAAAGAAAAAGCTTTGTCAAAATTATTTTGTTTAACTTCATTTAAGGCTAATCCGTATTTTGCTGCTTTTGAGCCAGAATTTTTTTGCAGAATTTTTTCATAAATTAATCTTGAATCGTTATATTTAGCTGATTTGTAAAGCGATCGTCCGATGCCGAATTCAGCCCACGCCCAACCAGGAAATGCTTTTGCTGCCTCAGTATAATAAGCTTCGGCATTTAAATAATTTTGCTGATCCTCAAGTAGATCCGCCTTCATTAGATATAAAAACGGATAGAGCACAAATTTATCTTCGTTATTTTGATCTAAGACTTTTTCAAGCAAACCGCGCGCGTCTTTGGTTTGGCCCTTTGCCATTAAATAGGCCGCCTGACAGCTGTCTGAATAGCTTGATATAGGGTTGATTCCGCGTGCAGATTGTGTGACGTAGGCGACGGCTTTTAAGTCATCAGCGGACTGTTTCGTATACGGCCATAAAATATTATACACCATGCACAGCAGGCCGCGCGATTCTAAATCCTGCGCCGAACCTTCGGCGGCGGCGATTAAGTTTTTTTGAGCGCTTAATAAATCTTCAAGGTGACCGCTTTTAATCAATGAAAAAGATTTGATTTTGAAATTTTTCAAATCAGAAGCTGATATCGCAGGTTTGTTTTTGCGCGGTGAAACCAAGACCCAGCCAAATTTGACATCCGTTTTATCATTGAATAAAAAATATCCGCCGATGCACAAAATTAAAAAAGCCATAGCAGCAAAAGGAAAAATTTTTTTAATTTCATTGGCGCGAACTTTTTTTATCTGCTGCAGATCAATCGTTAACTGTTCGTCACGCGCCATAAGCAATCCGCTGGACAAATTTTTTGCGGTAGAATTTGCAGTATCAGCCGTATTAGTTTGTGCGAGTTGCTGCAGCTCTGGCAATGAAGCGATAACATTGTCTTGTGCGGCCAGGGCTCGAATTTCATCGGCTAAATTTAAAGCTGGAATTTCGCCAGGTAGCGCAGGTAAATTTGCAGAATCGGTTTTTGGTGAAACTCGAACAACAGTTTCTGCATCCATTTTCACTGCATTTTTTTCGTCACGCTCGACGGGATTTTCAAGTGACTCTAGAAGGACTTCATAAAATTCAATTTGTTTTGAAAATGGTCGCCAGTCGCCATCTGGATACGCAGAAATTTCTTCAAGCCCTGAACAGATTCCTTCAAGAATCATTTTACAAACAGCATCGGTTGAATATGGCCCTTTGATCTGTTCTGTTTCAGATTTAATCATCCACTGATCTGTAATTTCAGAGCTATTTTTAGATTTTGCCATTCGTATTTAGTATAAAAAAATACAGGCAGGCTGTGTATGTTTAGATTAAAAATAGGTCCAAGTTATGACTAAGGTCTGCAGTTGGAACCAGCACAAGTTCCAACTTGGAACCTGAAAAGTCTTAAAAGTTCAATTAAAGTCGATAAAAACGAATAGGAACAAATTGAGATTGGCACATCGGTTGCTATATAAAATCGTATGATGAGATGGTTAGCAGTAGCATACATTGTTGTAGTTTTAGTAATTTCAGCAAAAGCCCGCGCCAATTCATCTGATGTTTTTTTAATTGATCATCAAGCAAACAGCGAAATTAAATAATTATCCAGGACCCCCTCCCAGATAATTTTGATCCCTTAAAGTTTGTTTGATGAATCCAGATTTCTAAAACTTTGCTAGCAATGGCAACTTGTTTTATCAAGGCTTAGTTGTGGCCCCTCCTCAACTAAGCCTTAATTTTTTTAAAGACGAAATTTCAACAAAAATATAAATCAAAAATAAAAATTATAAAACGCGTTTTACTTTTGCGCCTAGTGATGAAAGTTTGCCTTCCAGATTTTCGTAACCGCGATCTAAATGATAAATTCGACCCACCAAAGTTTCACCTTTAGCCACAAGCCCAGCCAGCACCAGCGATGCAGAGGCGCGCAGATCTGTTGCCATGACAGGTGCCGCCGATAATCCACCGGGTTTTCCACGCACTACGGCCACTTGTATTTTTGGTGTGATGTCAGCACCCAAGCGCATTAATTCATTCACATGCATAAAGCGATTTTCAAAAACTGTTTCAGTAATCACGCTGGTACCATTGGCGACAGTCATCAACGCCATAAACTGCGCTTGTAAATCAGTGGCAAACAACGGATGCGGAGCTGTCGTGATATCAACAGCATCAAATTTTGCTTGAGGGTGAACACGTAATGAATCAGTGCCGATATCAATTTTGAATCCGCTTTCGCGCATTTTTGAAACCAAACAATCTAAATCATGAGGCTGACATTTTTCTACTGTGACATCGCCACCAGTGATTGCTCCGGCAATTAATAAAGTGCCGGCTTCAATTCTGTCCGGAATAATTGAATGTCTGGCCGGAGTTAATTTTTCAACACCAATAATTTTAATTACACTTGTGCCTTGGCCCGTAATTTTTGCGCCCATCTTATTTAAATAATTTGCTAGATCCACATTTTCAGGTTCTTTGGCTGCGTTTTCAATAATTGTTGTACCGTCTGCCAAAGTCGCTGCCATCATTAAGTTTTGTGTGCCGCCGACTGTGGTTTTTTCAAATAAAACAGTTGCGCCTTTAAGGCGTTTTGTTTTTTGATCCGCTTTGGCAAAAACATAACCATCGCGTAATTCAATTTCAGCGCCCAACGCCTTCATTGCATCCAGATGTAAATCAATCGGCCGTGTTCCAATGGCACAACCGCCGGGCAAAGAAACAATCGCTTCACCGTATTTTGCCAGCATCGGCCCCAAACACAAAATACTGGCGCGCATTTTTCGAACCAAATCATAATGTGCTTCGAAAGATTTTAATTTTGAAACGCGAACACGAAACGTATGACCGTCCCGCGAGCTTTCGCAGCCCAAACTTTGTAAAAGTTCGGCCGTTGATTCGATATCTTTTAAAAGGGGCACGTTATCAAAAGTATGTTCACCTTCGGCAAGCAACGTTGAAAATAAAATTGGAAGTGCTGCGTTTTTTGCACCACTGGCAGAAACGCGCCCATTTAATATTGAGCCGCCCGTGACAAGTATTTTATCCATAAAAATTCCTTCAACTAAAAATAAAAATCTTAAGACTTAGAATTTAATTATTATCGTACGGCTTTGATGAAACGATCAAGTCCTGATAGGTCTTTTAAAACAGAAATGTTTTTAAAGGCATTTAAATTTTGAAAATGAGCCTTCATTTCAAAACCCTGATCAAGACCCATTTCAAACATCATCAGTCCATTTTCGGTTAAATTTTGTTTGGTCAAATTTGACCAAGATTTTAAAAATGCAAAACCACGGTCGTTAGCAAATAAGGCCATTTCGGGTTCAAAATCACGAACTGATTTTTGGACTCTTGAATCAGTCAGATCGATATACGGAGGATTTGAAACAATGCAGTCAAATTTTTCAAGTTTTAAAAAATCTATAGACTCAACGTCTGATTTAATCAATGTAACGCGATCATTTAAATTTAAAGCCTGTGCATTTTTTAAAAATATATTTTGCGCGAGTTCAGATTTTTCGACAGCAATCAATTGTGCCGAGGGAATATTTTTTAATATTGAAAACCCTATGCAGCCAGTACCTGCACCCAGATCAAGAATTTTTGGATTTTCAATTTTTTCTTTTTTAACGAAAGCCAAAACTTCGTCGACAATCATTTCTGTTTCGGGTCGAGGAACCAAAACACCTTTTTCAATAAAAAAATTCAGTCCGTAAAATCCTTTTTCTTGAACAATATAAGCAACGGGTTCGCCTAAAGATCTGCGTCTGATAAATTCGCGACATGCCGTGATTTCAACTTCAGAAAGTGGTTGATCGAATTTTAAATATAAACTCATGCGATCAATTTTTAAAGCATGTGAAATTAATAATTCAGCATCAAGTCTGGCTGATTCAATTTTTTTATCTTTGAAAAACTGAATCGATTTATTAAGAACTTCATTCAGTTTCATACTTGAGTTTTACCAGTTTAATTTTATGGGTGTTAATTTTGAGTCGCTTGGCGTTTTAAAGCTTCAGCCTGAAAGTGCGCGACCAGCGGATCGATTAAATTTTCAAATTCACCACTCATCACTTGATCCAACTGGTGAATTGTTAAACCAATTCTGTGATCAGTGATTCGTGTTTGTGGAAAATTATAGGTGCGAATACGTTCGGATCTGTCGCCAGTACCAATTTGATCAAGACGAGTATCAGAGGCTTCTTTTTGGGCTTTGTCGTCTTCGATTTGTTGAAGCTTTGCTTGTAAAATTTGAAACGCTCGTTCACGATTTGAATGTTGCGATTTACCCTCTTGGCATTTCACATCGATACCTGTCGGTAAATGCACAACCCGAACGGCAGATTCAGTTCTGTTGACGGATTGTCCGCCCGAACCTTGTGAGCGCATTGTTTCAACGCGCACATCAGACATCGGAATTTTAATTTCGTTGATTTCAACTTCGGGAATAATTGCAACTGTGATTGTTGATGTATGAACACGACCTGCTGATTCCGTTTTTGGCACTCGCTGCACGCGATGCACACCAGATTCATATTTTAATTTACTGAAAACGGATTCACCAGAAATCGATGCGATAATTTCTTTGGCTCCGCCAACGTTACCATCAGAGAACGAAAGCAATTCGATTTTCCAACCTTGCTTGGCGGCGTAGTGACTGTAGCCACGAAACATTTCTTCGGCAAATAAAGACGCTTCGTCGCCACCGGCGCCGGCACGCAATTCAAGAATAATATTTTTTTCGTCATTGGGGTCTTTGGGAATTAATGCAATTTTTAATTGGGCCTCTAACTGCGGAATATCGAGCTCAAGCTGTCGGATTTCATCGCGAAACATATCTTTCATTTCAGGGTCAGATTCAGCAGTTAATAATTCTTTGCTGTCTTTAAGGCCCGCAGTTTTTATTTTATATTCACGAAATACGACAACAATTTTTTCCAGATTAGAAAGCTCTTGCATGAGTGCACGATATTGTTTTTGATCCGAAGCAATATCAGGTCGCTGAAGTGACATTGTGACTTCTTCGTATCTGGATTCGACTTGTTCGAGTTTTGAAAACATAAAATATCCTTACAGATTGAAATTATTTTTTGAATAAAAAAATTAAGCCGGCCGGCTTAAAAATAAAATATTCAGCCTTCTGGCTGAAATAAAAAAGCGGCTTTAATGAGGCCGCTTTATATTTTTAAAGTCTGTTTATTTAAACAGACTTTAAAACTTCAAAATGTAAAAGCTACTTTGCAGTAGGTGCAGGTTTTGAATAACGCTTATTAAAACGATCGATGCGACCTTCCGTATCCATAACACGCTGTTTGCCTGTGTAAAACGGATGAGAAGCCGAAGAGATCTCGACTTTAACTAATGGATAGTCTTTGCCGTCAGTCCATTTAACTGTTTCTTTAGAACTTAAAGTTGTAGTTCCGATAAACATAAAATCACATGACATGTCTTTAAAAACGACTGTATTTACTTTTGGGTGCAAGCTTTCTTTCATGAGGTCTTCCTTTATAATATTGATTTCAACGACTTAGGTGATAGCATGGCCAACGGCGTTTGCACAAGAAGAAATCAAAAAAAATTGATCTCCGTTAAGCGCGCAGATTTTGAATTTATTTATTCAAAAGTATGGCAAAAAATCAGTAATTTTATGTATTTAGAGGTTTTTATGAAAACAGCAGTTGTGATTGGGTCGACAGGTTTGGTGGGTCAAATTTTATCTGAAGGTCTGGCTGGCCAGTCTGAATATGCACAGGTTTTAACAATAGTTCGCAAACAGGCGACATGGCAAAATTCAAAAATTAAAAATATTCACTTTAATTTTCAAAACTGGAGTGATCTTGGAACTCAAATAAAAAATTTTTCATCGGGATCTGAAATTCATTTTTTTTGCTGTTTGGGCACAACAATTAAAGTCGCTGGCAGCGAAGAAAATTTTAAAAAAATTGATCACCATTACGTGGTTGAATTTTCAAAAGTGGCGAATCAGCTGTCGGCACAAAAATTAATAGTTGTTTCGGCCCTGGGTGCGAACTCTAAATCAACTGTTTTTTATAATCGCACCAAGGGTGAAATGGAAAAAAATATTACCGCAGCATTTAAAAATTCGATTTCAATTTTGCGCCCCAGTTTATTATTGGGTGATCGCAAAGAATTTCGAATGGCTGAAAAAATTTCTGTGTTGCTAGAGCCTGTTTATGGATTATTTTTATACGGCCCATTCAAAAAATTTAAACCTATTCAAGCGGCCCAAGTTGCAAAGGCGATGATTCAAATTGCATCACAAAAATCAAATGATGTTCGTATTTTTGAAAACGATGAGCTTCTGTCGACAAATTAAAAATCAGTCTCAATTTAAGACACACTTTAGTCCAGTGAAAAATATTCCGATAATATCATATCAGGAGGCTGATATGATGAAGCTAGGTTTGCTAATTTTCACTCAAATTTTTACGACGACGTTAATCGCACAAACCCATATGGCGATTTTCAACAAGTGTCGCGCTGGTGGCGATGATAGTGCTTGTCGATATGTGCAGTTGTCGAAAGAAAAAGCCGATGCGAAAGAAAAGTGTGGCCTAGTTTTTAAAAACAATAAAGCCTGTGAAGCAGTTAAAAGTTTGGAAATTGAATTAGGTAAAATTTTATCAGAAAGCCCTGATTTAAAAACAGCAGAGGCTGATGTTGGTGATGAAAAAATTCAAATGGCGAAACCAGATAAGAAATTTAGAAAGCCAGCCAGCGAAGAGGCCGTGGACGACGGCGATTGTGATAATTGTGGCTAGTCTGTTATTCAACGCCTGATGAGGGCGCGAGCATCGACTGAAAATGCAAACAGCCATCAGTTTTAATTTTAAATTGCAAATTTAAAATGCGTTCGTTGTTTTTGGTGAATTCTAAATACAGATCATTTACAGAGCCTTCGTCGTATTTGGGTTCGGTAATTTCGAAATTTGTGTTTAATAATTTTTCTAAATTCTTATGAAGATTAATTTGTGTTTCGGGGCACGTCACATCGGCTTCGATAAAACCTTGATAGACCACATCATCGTTTGTCGCCATAGACTTTAAAACATCAAATTTT
>CANBND010000037.1 GCA_947370945.1 Pseudobdellovibrionaceae bacterium
AAATGCTTAGAAACAAGTTTAGTCATTTCGAACATAGAAACTTGTTTTTTACCAAATACTGGCATTAATTTATCGTCAGCATTGATGTTACGGCGATTTTTAGCATCTTGAAGATTGTTCTTCTTGATGTAAGCCCATAATTTTTTAACAACTTCAGTACGAGCCAAAGGTGCTGCGCCAACAACTGCTGCTAATAATGCAGAAGGCATTAAAGGCTTCATGAACGCAAGATTTGGCTTACGCTTAGTTGTAGCTTTAGCTGCTTTTGGAGCTTTAGCGGCTTTTTTAGGAGCTGCTGCTTTTTTTGCTGGAGCGGCTTTTTTAGGAGCTGCTTTTTTCGCTGGAGCGGCTTTCTTAGGAGCTGCTTTTTTTGCTGTCTTTTTTGCCATGGTAAATTCCTCCGTTAGGGGTTGTTAAGGCGTTGTTGTTACTGAATCGATAACAATTTTCATTCTTATTTTTAATTTAAAACATCTGTATGACCTAAGTCTAAGTTGAAAAAAAACCTTTTGTCGAGGGAAAAAATACATTTTTTTCATTTTTTTTGAAAAAACATCATTTTCTCCTCTGAAAAAGGTGTTTCTCAGAGGAGAAAATACAAAGAAATTGATCCTTCGGACCTTTTTTGGACTTATCCTCCTCTCAGTTTTGCCGATCAGTGAGTATGTCAAAGCAAGAAACTCAAATTAATTTCTCGGATATTTTAGAAAATATGATTGAAAATGATTCGGTTTTTGCCTCTGAAATTCACCACGATCACAACATTGAATGGTCGTCCGATATTGAACCGATGCACTTGTCATACTTATTAGGAACTTTAGATATTGATTCAACACCACCTGTTTTAGGACTGAAAAACCCCTATTTAAAGTATAAAAAAACAATTGTTATTCCAGATCACAAGCTGGCACATTCCGAGCAATCAGCCTTTGAATTGATCAATTTTTATTTGCCACAGCCTGCGCCGCTGACAAAAAACTTTAATATGACCCAGCTGAAGCGAGCCTATAAAAAAGCGGCTCTGCGCGCCCACCCCGACTGCGGAGGCACTCATGAAAGATTTCTACAATTGAAATCAGGCTGTGAATTGCTCGTGGCTTTTTTAAATTCAATCAAGTAAGTTCCGCATGTGTCTATATATAACAACATTCCTGAAAAACAGATTCTACTCTGCACGTTAAATTCAACGTACCAACACAGCTCGTTCGGACTACGTTATTTATTTGCAAATCTGGGTGAACATCAAAAAAATGCCGAAATCCTCGAATGGACAATCAAAGAAAATCCCAGAAATGTTGTCGAGAAAATCCTGTTGCGCAAACCCACCATCGTTGGCTTTAGTGTTTATATCTGGAATACCGAAGAACTTTTCGAAGTCTGTTCGATATTAAAATCCGTAGCCCCACATATTATTTTAGTTTTGGGTGGTTCAGAAATTTCATACGAAACTGAAACCCAGCGCTTATTTCCGATCGCAGATTATATCATCGCGGGCGAAGCTGAATTTTTATTTAAAAATTTCTGCGATCAAATTTTATCAGGCCAAATTCCCGTAACCAAAATTATTCGCGGCGAATTACCTGATATCAAATCATTGATTTTACCGTATGACCTGTACACCGATGATGACATCAAAAACCGAGTGATCTATGTTGAAGCTTCGCGCGGTTGCCCGTACAAGTGCGAATACTGTTTGTCATCATTGGACAAATCTGTTCGCAGTTTCGATCTGAATTTATTCTTAGCAGAAATTAAAAAACTGATGGATCGCGGCGCTCGTACATTTAAATTTGTCGATCGCACATTTAATTTAAGCCCCACCACATCGGTGACAATTTTAAATTTCTTTTTTGAACATATTGAATTGGGTTTATTTCTGCATTTTGAAATGGTTCCAGATCGTTTGCCCCAAGAAATTAAAAATTTAATTCAAAAATTCCCTGCTGGCAGTTTGCAATTCGAAGTCGGCATTCAAACATTGAATCCCGACGTCGCCAAAAACGTATCTCGCAAAAACGATCTTAAAAAGGTCGAAGAAAATTTTAATTATATTCTGACCGAAACCAAAGTTCATACCCATGCAGATTTGATCGTGGGCCTGCCCGGTGAAACATTAGAAAGTTTTGGTGCGGGCTTTGACCGCTTGGCTGAAATGAAACCCGACGAAATTCAAGTGGGTATTTTAAAACGCTTGAAAGGCACGCCCATCATTCGGCATGAAACCGAATTTCAAATGCGCTATCAGGCCTTTGCTCCGTTTCAAATTTTATCAACCTCAACGATGGATTATTCAACTTTGCAACGCATGAATCGTTTTGCAAAATTTTGGGATCTTTATGCGAATAGTGGTGAATTTAAAAATTTCACGACTGTCATTCGTGATCAATCAGGATCTTATTTTTGGAATTTCATGAAGCTTGTGGATCAGTTATCAGAAAAATATTCTGAAACTCATTCGATATCATTAGCCTCATTGGCCGAAGCGGCGTGGAATTATTTATTAGCGCTTCATATGGACCGTGAAGCTGCCAGCGAAATGATTATCAAAGATTATTGTAATGGGTCTAAGAAACGTGATCTGCCAGGATTTTTGAAAACCAATTCTGCTGTTGATAAAAATCGCGTTGATTCAAGATCTTTGAATCAACGGCAGATGAATCATCTGAGTTAATTTAATATTTAATCTAATATTAAATTAAGCTGTAAAATTAGTTGTATAAAAATTCGCAGAAATCTTTGACGAAATATTCTGGGTTTTCAATATTTGGGCAGTGGCCGCAGTCTTTCAGAGTGTGAAAATTTCCATTTTTCAATAGGGCTGCTAATTTTTGCGCTTCTGTAACCGACAGCAACACATCGTGTTCGCCGTGCACAACACAAACCGAGTGCTGAACAGTTTTTAATTTTTCACGCAAATCAAGACCGTCTAAGGCTTTTAAAACAAGATGTCCCACCGATTTTACGGCTTGAAAGGCGTCTTCAACTAAAATTTCATTAAAAAACGCAGACTCTGCATTATTTTTATAAATCGTAGATCCGATAATTGTGGCTGTTAATTGACGATCCGTTTTCATAGCATCAAATGCTGAAATCATTGCACTATCAAATTGAACACCTTCGGCACCCACGGTATCCAACAAATAAGCTTTAGAAAATAATTCGGGGGCTTCAGCCAACATTAAAGCGGCAATCAAGCCACCTGTCGAATGACCCACCAAATGAATCGGACCCAATTTAAGTTCACGAATCAGCTGAATAAAATCATCAGCAAAATTTTTAATTGTGACTTCAGATTCATTTTTTGGCACAGAGCTTCCGCCGCATCCACGAAATTCGGCACAAATGACACTGCCATTTTTATTCTCAAAGCTATTCTGAAAATTATTTGTTGTTGATTTTAAAATTTCAACCGTCGGCATCCACCAACGGTTTGATGCTAAATTTCCATGAATAAAAAATGTTGTCGTTGGAACAACACCCGAAAACACATCGTAATTAATTGTCGTTTGATCTTTGGTTATAAATTTTGCCATTTTATTTCCCTATGACTTTAGTCTTTACTTAAAACTTACTTTGAAAAAATAGTTCCCAAAACTTCGGCGGCCTTCAGGGGGCGAGCTTCTGGTATTTTATGTTCAGAATTTTCGATATAAATTTTTTCAACACGTGAAGTTTCAGGGATCGCGTTCCAAAAATTTTCCAAAACATCTGCGGGAATATATTGATCATTTCTGGCAATAATTAAATAGACTGATTTTTTAGGAAATTTTGCGACATCTGAAATCACATTCAATTTGCGGATTCCCTGTGTCAGGCGAAAAACGGCCTCAAGTTTGATTGGGTTTTCTAAAACAATCGGTTCTGCCGATGGATACGTTGTGTATACACTTTGTCGAAGATAATAATCATACAGCTGGTCATCCGAAGCCGGATTCATTGGAAACATCATTCGTGTGTAACTGATTTGCTGTTTGATCGATTCGTCTTGTTTTTGTAACGGCTGAGTGTACGGCGCCATCATCACCAATTTATTTACAAACTGTGGATATTTAAATGAAAATGCAGCACCAATACCACCACCATAAGATAGTCCGACTAAATTATAAGGCTGACTGATTTTAAGCGTGCCTAATAGTTTAAAAAGATCATCAACTTGATCACTGTAATGATAGGGTTCAGTTTTAACACCGTATCGCAATAACGTCAGACCCATGCCGTCCATATCATAAGCCAAAACTCCGAAGCCTTGCTGCTTTAAATAATAGGTCATTGCAAACCATTGATTCGTCGAATACGTCAGACCATTGAGTAAAATTAAAGTGGGCTTTTTTTCAGCGGGGGCCGAATATTTCACAAAAAGTTCTTTAGCGCCAATATTTACAAAACCTATAAAATCAGAGTTTGTATTAAAAGTTGTGGCCTGCACTTGGACAGCGAAAACTAAAAGTAAACATACTCTTACGATATTTTTTAAGTTTATTATTTGATTCATTTTTTTATCCCCTTTAAAAATTAAATAACTACGCCACCATCGACACTTAAAACGGTACCATTAATGTACGATGCTTGCTCTGACGATAAAAACAATACGGCATTCGCAATATCTTCGGTTGATCCTAATCTTGCGACAGGAACTTTGGCCGCCATTTGATCAAGCGCTTCTTTGGGCATTTTTTCAGTCATCGCCGTCGAAATAAATCCCGGTGCAATCGCATTCACTGTAAAGCCTTTGCGACCTAATTCTTTCGCCAAAGTTTTTGTCATACCAATCACACCCGCCTTCGCGGCTGCATAATTTGTTTGTCCAAAATTTCCATACAAGCCAACAACACTTGAAATATTAACAATTCGTTTAGACTTCGACGTCGCATTAAATTTTTCAGATAAAATTTTTGTCGTGTTAAATAAACCCGTTAAATTTGTATTGATGACGGCGTTCCAGTCTTCGAAAGACATTTTACCAAAAGATTTATCACGCGTAATTCCTGCGTTGTTGACTAAAATATCAACCGGCCATGGCAATGACGCGGCAGCAGCTTCACACGATTCTTTTTGTGTGACATCGACTTGTGCAAAATGAACTTGATTTGAAAATGAAGACAATTCTTTTTTTGCATTTTCTAAAGCGTCTGCTGAATAATCCCAAATCGAAACAGATCCACCCGATTGTAAAAACGAAAGCGTAATTTGAAATCCGATACCTTGAGCTCCGCCGGTGACAATGGCTGTTTTATTTTTAAAATTAAATTTTAAATTTTCTGTGGTTGGCTGTGTGACTGACATAAGTCTTCTCCTTCGTCTTGTGATTGAAATTCTGTCGCTTATATTTGCGATGGCGCGGGCCTTCGGTCAATCTTATTGACTGATGATTTGAAAATTCGCCTGATAATTTGCAACGCAAAGTATTAACAGAATCAAAAAGCATAAAAACAGTATATGAAAATTCATTATAAAATAAATAAAGGATCACAGATGTCATTGACCGAAAATAATTTAAGAAATGCAACTATTACTGGCACAGGTTTTTACGCACCCGAAAGAGTCGTTACAAATAAATTCTTTGATGATTTATATCAAAAAGACATCGGCAGTTTTTTACAAAAATCCAGAAATATCACCGAGCGCCACTGGAAATCTGACGACCAACGCACAAGTGATCTGATTTTACCCGCAGCAAAAAAAGCACTGGCCGCTGCAGGTCTGACAGCACAGGATTTAGATTTAATTATTGTCGCCACAGATACGCCGGATTATTTATCACCATCGACAGCGTCTGTTATACAATATAAATTGAATGCCACAAAAGCCGGTTCGTTTGATATCAATTCAGCCTGCGCTGGTTTTGTTACAGCTTGTGATATGGCCAGTAAATACATCAAGGCCGATTCTAATTTTCAACATATTTTGGTTGTTGGCGCCTACGCGATGAGTCCCTATTTAAATTTTGATGATTATAAAATTGCGTCGCTATTTGCGGATGGCGCAGGCGCCGCAATTATTTCTGCGACGACTGAAAATATCGGATTTAAAACCAGCACGATGTACACCGAAGGTCAGTACCATGATTATATGGGAATTTATGCCGGTGGCACAGCGATGACTTTATCAGAAGATGTTTTAAAAAATAAATCCCACCTGTTGGCATTTCCGAAACGAATTCCACCAGAGACGAATGGTTTACATTGGCCCCGATTGACTCGCAAAGTTTTAGCGCCGTTAAATAAAACACCCCTTGATGTAAAACATTTTTTTATCACACAATTCAACATACAAAGTATTTATGAAACCCTGGATACTTTAGAAGTTCCCCGCGAACGCGCACACTGTATTATGGATCGATTCGGATACACAGGAAGCGCTTCGATTGGAATGGCGTTGGCCGATGCTGTCGATCAGAAAAAACTTAAAAAAAATGATTTAGTTGTAATGTTAGGATCCGGCGGCGGCATGAGCATGGTCGCAACTGCGCTGGTCTGGGGCTACGATACATAAAATGATCACTCAAAAAATAAGTTTTGAATTAGACTGGCTTAAAAAATGGAATCAATATTCGCCGCTGAACAAAGCTGTCACCAATGGCGACACAGGCGAATATTTAAATTACCAACAGTTTTATGCAAAATCAGTTCTTGGCGCAGATTTTTTAAATTCTGTTTTTAAAATTAAAAAAGAGAGTCGTGTTTTGTTGTTATCAACAAATGAAGTTTCAAGCCTTGTTTTATTTTTTTCGTTAGCCCGATTAGGGGCTGCACTGGTTCCGATCAATTACCGTTTAACTGTCAGTGAAATTCAATATCTGATTGATAATTCTGATCCTGAATTAATTATTTACGAACCACAGTATTTCGATTTATTAAATTCCGTCGATATCAAACAGAAGAAAACATATCTACTGATTGGTAAAAATAGTTTTGAAGACAATATCAATGCACAAAATGATCCTGAAAATTTAGAAAAATTAAATTCAAAAATTGGTTTTAATTCTGAACCTGAATCGATCGCTTTGATTATTTATACATCCGGAACCACGGGGTTTCCCAAAGGGGCCATGATTTCACATCGCGCATTGTTTTGGAATTCACTCAATACGATGATGCGATTAAATATCACCGATCAAGATTCAGCGGTGATATTTTTGCCGTTATTTCATACTGGCGGCTGGAATGTTTTAACGACGCCATTTTTTCATCACGGAGCACATATTATTTTAACAAAAAAATTTGATGCCGACCAAATTTTAAAATTATCCGAATCCAACAAATGCACATTGCTGTTCGGCGTACCGACAACGATGGCTATGATGTCCAAATCACCACTCTTTAAAAAATGTGATCTGTCAAAAATTCGTTACGCCATTGTCGGCGGCGAACCCATGCCGATTTCTGAAATTGAACTGTGGCAAACAAAAAATATTCCGATCCGACAAGGTTATGGCCTGACTGAGTTCGGTCCTAATGTTTTTTCATTGAACGAAAGTGATACCCTCAGAAAAAAAGGGTCAATTGGATTTGCAAATTTTTATATCCAAACTCAAATTATCAACGAGGCTAATGAAATCTGCACAGCTGACCAAATTGGTGAACTTTGGCTGAAAGGCGAAATGATGATGACTGGCTATTGGAAGGATGATGAAGCAACTCGGATGACAATTGTCGATGGCTGGCTCAAAACCGGAGATCTGGTTCAATTTGATAATGAAGGCTATTTTTACGTCGTTGGTCGAAAAAAAGAAATGTATAAATCCGGAGGAGAAAACGTTTACCCTGCAGAAATCGAAAAAGTATTAATGTCAATTTCTGCAATTAAAGAAGCCGCTGTGATTGGCGTCAAAGACGAACTTTGGGGCGAAGTTGGCCATGCCTATATTTCAATAAATAACGGCATGACATACAACGAAGACGAAATCAGACAACATGTTTTTACAAATTTAGCGAAATTCAAACACCCTAAATTTTACACATGCTTACCTGATTTGCCAAAAGGTGATTCTGGCAAAATTTTAAAACGACAATTGTTAAACACAAAACATTGAACTAAAATATCGATAAAATTAAATCTTCTTTTTGCCCCAAAAACATCGCGTAATCTGTATGATCTAAAATAGCACTCCCAGACAGTGGATGAATCAGAATGCTCAGACCGTCGCGATGCTCTGATAAAAACTGAATCACATCCATAAAATTTTCAGATTTAAAATCGGCTTCGAACATCCAAAACGGATGCGGCCCCATCAACAAATCGTGCATTGCTGACATTCTTAAGACATTCGGAAATTTTTCTTGCAGCTTTTTATAAAATTTCTGAGCTGCCGGTTTCGATTCCAACGAATAATAAATGTGTGAATGAAAATAATCAAATTGCACAGGCCATTTGTTCGGAGCTAATAATTCAAAGCGCTCTTTATTATCTGGCATTTTTTCTAAAAACATTTGTTCGGGTCTGGCCCAAATTTGTCCCAATTCATTTTTATACAAAGTTTTATAAATCACCAATGAACCAAGATCTTCGGAATGTTTTGCAACATCTAAAACTTTGTACAGTTTGTTTTTGTAATGGTTGTAATAACCACCGATGAGGACTTCTTTCATTGCCTAAGCTCCGTTCGTTGATACATGCGTTGTTCATTTTCGAAAAAATTATTTACATATATTTTTAATTCATCCAGTGTTTTTGCACGCGTTGAATGGGCCATCAATGTGTGGCCAAATTCAAGCCAGACATGCGTTGTTTTTATAAAAAACAAAATACGACGAAGAATCAAACCCTCAGACATTTTTATTTTTTCTTTAAAATAAAATTCAGTTAATTCAATGTACATTAAAAGCATTCGACCAAATTCGGCGCCTTCTTCCAGATCCGTCATTGGGGCTTTTTGATTTTGATATGCCACGGGACTGTCAAAATTTAATTTTTCACCCAATTGCCACACCATCCATGGCCTTGCGGCCAAAGCCCGCCCCGCCATCACGCCATCGCAATTTGTTTCTGACAGCATTTTTATAACGTCATCGGCGATTTGAATGTCACCATTGCCAATCACGGGAACTGAAATATTTTTTTTCAATTCTGTGATTTGATTCCAGTCAGCAACGCCGCGGCGTTTTTGTTCTGCAGACCTGGGATGTAAGGTGATCCAATCGGCACCAGCGTTCACAAGTTTTTCAACGAATGAAATTAATTCTGGGATGGAATGACTGCTACCAACGGCGCGCAGTTTGACAGAGACCGGAATTTTTTTTGATAATTTTTGCGTCGCATTCGCTGCATATTCAACAACGCGTGCGGCGTAATCGCTGTCGCCCATCAGAGCCACGCCATAATTGTGTTTTAATGCTTTTTGCACAGGACAACCCATATTGATATCAACGCCTTTGATATCCCACACATTTTGCAGCCTGATGATACTTTCTCGAATTGCGATTTCTTCGTTACCTAAAATTTGTGGCACTATATTTTGTTCTCTGTGTTCTTCGCTCATGTCGACAAATGTTTCTGAATTAATACCTAAGACTTCTTTGGGAAGCCGTCTTGAATTTAACATTTCAGTGGGCCAAAACGTTGTGGCGTTTTTGGGCATGTAGTGTTGAATGATTTTTCGTTGCACCACATGACTGAGCCCCACCATCGGCGCTAAACACAGAGGAAAATTTTGATCCGGCAGGAGTTTAGACTTAACGTCACGCATGAGTTAAGGTTTACTCTTTATTTTGTGAAATGAATAGGGTTACGATAAGAAATAATGTCCTATTCTATTAAAAAAATTGGAATACTCGGCGGAGGCCAATTAGCCCGTATGATGTGCCAGCGCGCGCGCGAAATGGGTTTAATCACACACGTCTTAAGCCCAAAAAAAATGGACCCGGCGAGTGCTGTTTGTTTTGAATGGCATCAAGGTGATTTGAGCAAAACGGCTGATATCAAAAAATTTGCAAAAAAAATGGATCTGATCACATTTGAAAGTGAATTTATTCCGGCCGCAATTTTAGAAAAATCAATTCTTAAAAGAAATCAGTGCTTTCCGCAAATTTCAAATTTAGCAAAAATTCAAGATCGCTGGCCGCAAAAAGAATTATTATGGGATCATGAAATTCCAAGCAGCCCCTTTATGAAAATAAATTCAAAAGATGATCTGGATTTAGCATTCAAAGCCTTTGATGGCCATTTCGTTTTAAAACAACGCTTCGGTGGTTATGATGGATTCGGAACATTCGTTATAAAATCTTCAATTCAATTAAAACAATTTAAATTAAAATTTAAAGGTTTAGAAAACCATTTTATTGCCGAAGAATTTATTCCGTTTAAATCTGAAATGTCGTTGTTGTTTGCCAGAAACCTCAAGGGGCAAATTTATAATTATCCTCTATTTACATCCGTACAAAAACAAAATCAATGTGACCAAGTTTTTGGCCCAAGCCAACATCCAAAACAAAATTTGATGGTTCAGAAAATTCAAAAAATGCTGACTGAAATAAATTACGTGGGATTGATTGCATTTGAATTGTTCAACACAGGAACTGATTTGATCGTGAATGAAATTGCACCACGCGTTCATAACACCGGACATATCACAATGGATGCGTTTCAAATTGATCAATTCGAAATGCATCTGCGCTGTGTTTTAAATATGGATTTACCCACATTTGCTGAAAATTTTTCAGCTAAAAATTATTTGATGCAAAATTTATCAGGAACAACAAATCGCTTACCCCAATTTTTAAAATCTTTATCGGGGCGACTGCATTGGTATGATAAAATTGAAAATCGCCCGCGCCGAAAAATGGGTCACGTGAATTATATCGGAGCTGATCATAAAACGCTAAAGCTATTAGCTGCCGCCGACAAAAAAAAAATTCGTTTGTAAGGATACATTATGAAAAAAAATAAAAAATACGATGTCGCAATTATCATGGGCTCTGATTCAGATTTAAAAATCATGTCTGATGCCGCTAGCATTTTAAAAGAATTTAAAATATCTTATCAAATTGAAATTGTATCGGCACATCGAACACCGAAAGAAATGGTTTCATTTGCAGAAAATGCGAAAAAAAATGGAATCAAAATTATTATTGCCGGAGCCGGTGGCGCTGCCCATTTACCGGGGATGGTCGCAAGTCTGACCACATTACCTGTGATTGGCGTTCCTGTGAATGTGACCCAATTCAAAGGATTGGACGCCCTATTGTCGATTGCACAAATGCCCAAGGGTGTTCCTGTGGCAACGATGGCTGTTGATAATGCTTATAATGCGGGGTTGTTTGCGGTACGCATTTTGGCAATCACAGATTTAAATTTACAAAAAAAATTAAGCGCGTTTAGTATTATTCAAAAAGTTAAAGTTCAAAAGATGAACCAACACATACGAAAAAGTAAAAAATAACACTGGCGTTAAAATCATATCCGCTAAAAATTGTGCTCGGTAAAACGGAACGCCCATCATAAAACACTCCATCAAACCTGACATATTTTTTGGATAGCTGTTGGCAGTTCCAGCACCCATAAACCAAACACCAAAATTTGAAACGAAAAAGAAAACAAGGCTTGATGCCAATGGGGCAAGAAATAATTTTTGAACTGGTTTTGAATCTTTGAATTGTGTCGACAACACTGTCATCAACACAAAACCTAAATACACAAAAAACATTGTGTTATGAAAACCAATGAAAATATCTGATAACAACATAGCAAAAATAGGAACTGCAAATTTCAAATATTTATTTGAAATTAAAAGTCCCGCTAAAATTGAAATTGCACCGATAGCCGTAAAATTCCATTCATGAGTCACAAGTCTTGAAAAAAGACCGATCAAAACTAAAATAGTCAGTGTTAATAAGTCTTTTTTCAAGATAACTCCTAATTTACATCTTTAAAATCAGCGTCGATCACATCATCGCCGTCTTTTTTGGTTTGCGCACCAGCTGCGCTAGCACCGGCATCAGCACCTGGTTGAGCCGCACCCGCTTTGTAAGCCGCTTCTGTCATCTTGTGCGAAATACCTTGAAGCGCTTCAAAAGCAGATTTTAATTCAGCAGCTGTTGCTGATTTATTGTCTAATACTTTTTTAGCATCTGCAATGGCTGATTTCACAGGATCAGTTTCTGACGCTGATAATTTAGATCCAGCTTCGTTCATCGTTTTTTCAGTTTGATAAACCATGTTGTCTAAATTATTTCTGGTTCCTGCGGCCTCGGCTTTTTCTTTATCGGCTTCGGCTTGAAGTTCGGCTTCTTTAACTAATTTTTTAACTTCGTCATCTGATAAACCAGATTGCGCTGTGATTTTAATTTGTTGAGACTTGCCAGATGCTAAATCTTTGGCTGATACACTTAAAATACCATTCGCATCAATATCAAAAGCCACTTCGATTTGTGGAGTTCCACGCGGAGCTGCGGGCAAACCTTGCAATTCAAAACGACCTAATGATTTATTATCAACCGCCATTTTACGTTCACCTTGAACCACATGAATATCAACACCCGGTTGATTATCCGCAGCTGTTGAAAACACCTGAGTTTTTTTCGAAGGAATCGTCGTGTTACGCTCGATCAACGCCGTCATGACTCCACCCAAAGTTTCAATACCTAATGATAATGGAGTCACATCAAGTAATAAAACGTCTTTGACGTCGCCAGCTAAAACTCCACCTTGAACTGCAGCACCTAAGGCCACAACTTCGTCAGGGTTTACAGATTTATTTGGTTCTTTACCGAAATAATCTTTAACGGCTTTTTGAATTGACGGAATACGAGTTGATCCACCAACCAAAATAACTTCATCAATTTGTGACAAAGTTAAACCAGAATCTGCCAATGCTTTTTTACAAGGCTCAATAGATCTGCGAACTAAATCTTCAGTCATTTGATCGAATTTAGATCGTGATAATTTAATTTGTAAATGCTTAGGACCCGATTGATCAGCTGTGATAAATGGTAAATTGATATCTGATTCTTGCGCAGAAGATAATTCAATTTTTGCTTTCTCTGCAGCTTCTTTCAAACGCTGTAAAGCCATTTTGTCAGATTTTAAATCAATGCCTTGATCTTTTTTAAATTCAGCGATGAGCCATTCTAAAATAATAACGTCAAAGTTATCACCACCCAAGTGAGTATCACCGTTTGTTGATTTAACTTCAACAACGCCGTCACCAACTTCAAGAATTGAAACGTCAAATGTACCACCACCGAAATCGTAGATCACGATTTTTTGATCTTTCTTTTTATCCATGCCATAAGCCAATGCCGCAGCTGTTGGCTCGTTGATAATACGTTGAATATTTAATCCTGCGATTTTACCAGCGTCTTTTGTAGCTTGTCGTTGAGCATCGTTAAAATACGCAGGCACTGTCACAACAGCATCAGTCACTTCTGCGCCTAAATAATCTTCGGCAACTTTTTTCAGTTTTGCCAATACGCCCGCACCGATTTCTTCGGGGCTTGCGAATTTATCATTTTGAATTTTAAATGCACAATCGTTACCGCCATTTTTTGCGACAACATTATACGGAACTAATTTAATTTCTTCTTTAACTTCTTCGAATTTACGACCAATGAAACGCTTTGAAGAATAAATTGTATTTTCTGGATTTGTTACAGCTTGGCGTTTTGCGATTTGACCGACAAGACGTTCGCCGTCTTTGGTATATGCCACAACGGATGGTGTTGTGCGGGCGCCTTCTTCATTCACAAGAACTTTAGGCTCGCCGCCCTCCATAATAGCTACGCATGAATTTGTTGTTCCCAAGTCGATTCCGATGATTTTTCCCATTTTGAGTCTCCTGTTTAATTTTTTTAATTTAATAATTTAATTAATAACTTTGTATATTCAATGTGTGTTCAAAAGTCGTAACGTCAAGGTAGCTATTTTATTCTGCCGAAAATTATCTACGTTTTTTTCCTGCCGAAAAAGCTACCCTTGCCCGTGGCTACTTTGGTCTTTTTAAGCTCTGCGATTTCTCTGAGCAATTTTTCCTCGTCATCTGATAATTTTTCGGGAAATTCAGGCTGTAAAGTATAATACAAATCGCCTCGACGCGAACCTCTTAACGAAGGCAGTCCACGAGACCCGACCTTGATACGGTCACCCAGCTTGGCTCCGCGCGGAATCTCAACTTCAACATCGCCGTCCAGGCCTTGAACTGTTAAATCGCCACCTAAAATAAATTGCAAATACGGAACGTCAAGTTCTGCAAATAAATGATCGCCTTCACGTTCAAAAATTTCGTGATCAGCAATTCGTAATTCAACAAATAAATCCCCGTTCGGGCCGCCACGATAACCGCCTTCGCCTTCACCCGTGACGCGCAAACGTGTGCCATTATCAACACCGGCTGGAATATTCACTTTGATTTTTCGTTTTGTTTTTGTGCGACCTGCTCCACGACAAGGTTTACACGGATTTTCAATCATCTCGCCCGAACCTGAACATGTTGAACAGGTCGTAGCCATTTGAAAAAAACCTTGCTGACGCACGACTTGGCCAGAACCGCGGCACGTTTTACAAGTTGAGGCCTGTGAACCCTTTGCAGCGCCAACACCAGCGCATTCGCCGCATTGTTCTTCGGTATCGAATTCAATTTGTTTTTCAGAATCTTTAAGAACATCTTCTAAAATAATTTCAGAAATATATCGCAAATCAGAACCACGGCGCGAAGAATTTTTTGAACGCGATTGCCCGCGACCACCGCCTCCGCCACCACCAAAAATATCTCCGAACACGTCACCGAATTGCGAAAAAATATCGTTCATGTCGTGAAAACCGCCACCACCAAAACCACCGCCACCACCTGCACCAAAAGCTTGATGACCAAATTGATCATAGCGCTGCTTTTTTTCTGGTGAACTTAAAACTTCGTAAGCCTCTGCGGCTTCTTTGAATTTGTCTTCGGCGGCTTTATCACCGGGGTTTCTGTCGGGGTGAAATTGCATCGCCAATTTTCGATAAGCTTTTTTGATTGTGTCGGCATCAGCACCTTTTGTGATACCTAAAATTTCATAATAATCGCGTTTTTGTGACATAGTGACAGAGAATAAGATTTCATTCAGAAAAAGGTCAAGGTGGGACTCGAAATTTTACTGATTTTAGTGTGTAAAAACTGAATTAGCTTTTGAAATGGGCAGCTGACCACTCAAACATTCAAAATCAAGCATTTTATTCTTTAATTTTGAACAAGTTCTTATAATGAAGACAGCGAACGCCTTCAACAATTTTTTCAGTTTTATCTTGAGAAATAATAAATTTTTCCGTCTTAAACTGTAAATCTAGATCAGGCCCCAGCTTTAGCATAGAATAAATATGTTCATCATCGATACGCTCTGTGGATTTAATTTCAATTAAAATTAATTTTTTTGTTGGCAGCTGAATAACAAGATCAATTTCGTGATTTGCTTTTGTTTGCAAATACGATAACTGCCACTCAAGACGTTCATATTCAATCATTTTACGAATTTCACAAACAATAAAATTTTCAAAAAGAATACCGTAATACGACGTATGAATAATCATGGGTATCGTCAAAGTTTTTTCAATAGCACGAGCAACTCCGGTATCAAAAAAATAAAATTTTTCTGATAACATGACTTGTTTTCGAATCGACGTTGAAAATCCTGGAAGTCGGAAACCAAGCATCGTTTCTTCTAAAATTTCAAAATAATTTTCAACCGTCGAAGCTTCGACGCCGACTTGTTTTGCGATTTTAGATTTGTTTATTATTTTCGTATTTGACTGTGCTGCTATTTGTAAAAATCGACGAAAAGGTTCTAATTTTTTGACCCATTGCTCTTGTTGAATTTCTTTTTCAATATAAGTATACACATACGATTTTAAATATTCTGAGGCAGCCTCGTAGGATTCGCTTTCATAAGCTTCAGGTAAAAGTCCCCGTTCTAAAGCTTTCGATAATTCAAAATCATCTTTTAATTCGAACATCGAAAAAACATGTAAATAATAAACTGATGCACGCCCCGCCAAAAGATTTACACCTTTTTGTTTTAATTTTCGGGCGCTCGATCCGGTGAGCACAAATATTTTTTTATTTAATGAAATTTCATTGTGAACAATATTTAAAATTTCAGGAACTCGTTGGATCTCATCGATGACAATAATTTTATTTTTATTCTCTGGTAATTCCAGAACTTGATTTAATAACTTAGGATTTAACAAATAGTTTTCAAAAACTTCGGGGTCTAAGAAATTCAAATATAAAATCTGAGATTCATCAAATGAAGTTCGAATCCACGTGCTTTTGCCGACACCGCGCGGGCCAAATATGAAAAAACTTCGTGATTTTAATGGCTTAAATAATCTATGCACCATGGACTATAATTATCCGCTATTTATATGGTTATGTCAATATGTTATGTAAGCGCTTGAAATTACTAATCATAAACTTCTTTTCGATGACCTATTTTAACAACAAGTACCGTTACATCTTCTATTTTAAATATGACTCTGTAGTCGCCAACGCGCAAGCTTCGAAGGCCTTTTTTACTGTATTGCAAAGGTTTACCAAAATCTAAGGGATTAGATTTTAATTTTTTTTCTATGGTTTTTTTAATGATGTCTTTGTCTGTTTTTGAAATTTTCTTTAGATCATCACGAACTGAATCAATGTATTCGATCGAATACATTCTAATCCCAGATATCTTTATGTTTAATTTTTTTGTGTTTGTTTTTCAAGCGATCTTCTCCAACAGTCGAGAAGTGTAAATCTTCTTTGAGCTCTAAAGCACGCTCAAGTAGCGCGTAGCTAACACTTGCTACAGATGTGTTTTCTTTTTTTGCGACAATCCTTAATTGATCGAAAATTTTATCTTCGACTGTAATGTTAATTCGTTTCTTGAGTGTTGGCATTTAAAATCCTCCGACATCACAAGTGTACCACCTTTACATCACTTTGAAAAGGACAATTTTGTCTATTTAACTTTGTGAAACGTAAATAAAATCAAGTCATATCAGCAGTTTACGATATCATATAACATAGTGGTAAAAATACGTTGTAATTTCACCACTATGTTTACACAGAAAAATTTCTAATTACGCAAATTTACTCAAGCAATCATTTATTTCTTCAAACTTAAAAGCTTTTCGCGCAGGCGCTTGACGTATTTTTCGTCCTGATTGGTATCAATCATGGTCTGCAAAATTTTTTCAGCATATTGAGTATTTCCGCCTTCGACAGCCAGTCGCCCTGCCATTACATGAATCCAATCGGGAGCTCCATTTTTGGCGGCTGCAAAATACAATTCTGGCTTTCATTTTTTTATTTCTTTTCGTTTTTTAGATTCCACTAGGTGCTTGTAATTTTCTTTTGTAACAACTTTGCGACCCGATCGCTTCTCGAGAGCTTTTCTTGCATCACCAGCAATTTTTCCACCGGCTTTGGCTGTGTTTTTATTCGCAAAAAATCCTTGAGCATTTTGATTTCGAGTAATTTCAGTTGTTGACGCTTCTCCAAGCATTGTAAAAATCAATTCCAAGTCAGTCATATGGTCTCGAAGATTGTCGGTTGGATGATCCAGATCTTTATAGTCTTTGTACTGACTTGGCGTCATTCCAAAAGTTGCTTTACTGATTTCTGCAGTCAAAATTGAATATTCAATTTGTTCTTTAACCCCACGCTTTTTCCACTCTTCCGTTAACTCATCCCTTATCGCAATCCCACGAACTCGCTTTTCAATCCAGTCATCGCTGTAGCCTTTTGCCTTGTAAAGTTCACGCATACGTTTTGCTGCAAGCTCTGGATTTTGAATCTCATCAAGTCTTTCGGCTCCGACCTGTGCTAGCCATTTTTTAAATGGCTCTGCTTTAGGGGATGGCACTGATTGAATGATCCTCAACAGAGTTTCTGTTGAGGCACAGTCAGTTTCATATTTTTTTCCATCTACAGCAATTAATTTGAGTTGTACGATTTTTTCGTACAACTCAAAAAAGCCTTCAGTTTTAATAAGTTGTGATTTCAGATCAGACCAGTATCTTCTGGAATTCGAACTGTCGGTTAAAATTGCGATAACATCAACAACTGAAAAATACCATTTCTGATCTTGATCATTCCAAATGGATCTGACTTGTTTTTGCTCGAAAAGTTTAAGGCCACTGGCTTTTCCAGAAGTTAATTTTCCATATTTTTTAGCAGAGACAAATTCGCCCCTCAGTAGCTCTTTAACTTTTTTTCCCTTTGCCATTTTATTCGCTCCTGTACTCATTTATTTCTTCAAACTTAAAAGCTTTTCGCGCAGGCGTTTAACGTATTTTTCGTCCTGATTTGTATCGATCATGGTCTGCAAAATTTTTTCAGCATATTCAGTGTTGCCACCTTCTGCAGCCAACCGTCCCGCCATCACATGAATCCAATCGGGTGCTCCATTTTTTGCGGCGTTAAAATACAATTCAGAAGCCTTCGCCAGATTTTTTTCTTCGAAATGCGCATGATATGCGGCCGCGTACAACAACGGCCATTCGGTCGGATACTGCTTTACACCCTTGTCAAAAATAATCGAAGCTCCAGCATAATCTGAAATAATAATCGTCAATGCCAAGGCACCCATACGGTAAAAACCGCTTTCAAAAACAGGATCCAGCTCGGTCGCCAAATCCAAATTTTGAAATAGCCAC
>CANBND010000038.1 GCA_947370945.1 Pseudobdellovibrionaceae bacterium
AAAATTCGCGAAGAAAAATATAAAAATACGTCTGTGAAAGAAATTGCACAAATGACTTTTTCAATGGCCGATGGCTGTTTAATGTCAGCGAAAAAAGATGGCCTTGTGAACATTGGTGGATTTATCGCCTTAAAAAATTCAGCACAAAATACGGAATGGACACAAAAATTAAGAAGCCTTTTGATTTTGATGGAAGGCTTCCCAACATATGGTGGCCTTGCCGCCCGAGACCTTGAAGCTTTGGCCGTAGGCTTAGTTGAAGTATTATCAGAAGATTATTTATCGTATCGAATTGCTGTTTCAAAATATATGGGCGAGGGTTTAAACAAATTAGGAATCCCCACGATGCAACCCACCGGTGGTCATGCCGTTTATATTGATGCCAAAAATTTTTTACCGCATATTCCGCAAAATCAATTCCCCGGCCAATCACTGGCTTGTGAAATGTATTTACAAGAAGGTATTCGTACTTGTGAAATTGGTTCTGTGATGTTCGGAAAAACTATAGAAAATAAATTTATTCCGTCAGAGATGGAGCTGGTCAGACTGGCCTTCCCACGACGCGTGTACACACAAAGTCATTTTGATTATATGCTGGAAGGTTTCGAAGAAATTACTGCAAATAAAGATAATTTACGCGGATTAGAAATGACGTACGAGCCACCATTTTTACGTCATTTTACGGCGAAATTTAAGCCGCTGAAATAATTTTATTTAATTCCAAGACCTACTTTTACAACTGCAGAATCTTGCCCTGTCGCTTTAGCGATTTGATCAATAGCCACGGAATTTAGCAAGTCAGTTCCCAATTTTTGAAATTCGGCTTCAGTCAATGGATAACCTCTCAAATTTTCTGAATATAAACCTAAGTTATATTTTCGAAGAGCATTGATGATCTCAATTGGTGTCGTGCTCAGGACTTCGCTGAAAATAAAAGTTGGCCGAGCCCCCGGTGGAGTAACACTTATATTTGTATGTCTGGCTTCACCTACATTACCGAAAGATCCGCACAAAAAGGCCGTTAATGGTCCCACGTAATAAGCCCCAAGATCATTTGTAAATGATGCACACTGAAAAAGTACCTGTTCGGAGTAACTACTATGCTTGGGATTGTTAATATAACATGACATCACGGAAGCAACAGTTGCAGGGTGATATCCAGGACATTGACCTTCTTGAACATGATCTGGATTCATCACGACCATTGCCGCTTCAACAGCTGACAAGCTAGGTAATGGCTGCGGACTTGCTACTGCCGAACTCGGTAATGGCTGCGCTGTTGCTACTGCCGAACTCGGTATACGCTGCGGGACAGAGGCTTGTTGCGAAGTTACTCGCACAGCCGAGACACACCCTGATCTCGCTCCACAGGAATCGTCGATAGCTTTTGTTGATAGCTGACTCGAAAAACCGGCCTTGCTGCAGTTTTGAAAAGAAAAAATTAACGTCGCAAAGACGAAAGATAAAATAAGACATGCCCTTGCTTTAGAGCTTAATTTATTCATATTTTAGATCCCTCATAATTTAATTGGCTCTATATCGTAATAATTTTGTTAAAACTTTAGTACTTTTCGCATTCAGATTTTTCATAACTTCGAATAATGCTGTCAGTGGCTATTATGCAAGTTATTAATTACACAGCGGAGCATTTTGCCAAACCTCAACAATGGCTCCAGTCGAATCTCTGCGTACATAATTAGGACCTTCACATTTTACACTTGAACAAACAGGTGCTGATTTCCATCGATCCAATTCTTTTCCGCAACTGTCACGACGGACAGAATCAGAACCCTCGCATGTGGGCTCTAGAACAGTACACGCAGCTTGCACGACTGGTGGAGCTTGCACGACTGGTGGAGCTTGCACGACTTGTGCTGGGGCAACTGCGCTTGAACACAGCGGAGCATTTTGCCAAACCTCAACAATGGCTCCAGTCGAATCTCTGCGTACATAATTAGGACCTTCACATTTTACACTTGAACACACAGGTGCTGATTTCCATCGATCTAATTCTTTTCCGCAACTGTCACGACGGACAGAATCAGAACCCTCGCATGTGGGCTCAAGAAAAGTACACGCAGCTTGCACAACTGGCGATGCAGATGCTGAAATTCCTTGGGCCAATGTGGCAATTGAATCGTGGCCCAGATCGGGATTTGAATTTATTATATTAAATAACTGATCTAAATAATTCAACACCATCGGATGAGACTTTGCACCATGAAGACTCTCGAACTGCGAAACTTGATCTTGAAATAAAAAAGGGAAATAGGCCCCGACCGGAAGACTTTTGGTCAGGTTCATCCAAAATTTAATTCGTGTAATCATATTTTTTTGTACATCGTCAGAAACGACTTTTGACATGTAAGCATCCAGAGTCAAAACAAATTTTTGCTGAGGCGTCATGTTTTGCTGGATATATTTGACCATGTTTATAATTGCAGATTCAGAACACACACTTCCGTAATCGAAATAACAATTTACACCAACCCAATCGATCGCTGTTGGAATTTTAATATTCAAAGCAATCTCTGGATAAGCGAATGTGACTATCGTTTTCGCCTCGGGATGCAAATTTTTAATTATATTACTTGCGTTTTGCAAACCATCATAGACATCTGAAATTGATTTTTTTGAACTACTCTGATCGTTATTCCAAAATGGCTCATCGTATATATAATATCCGACAATAATATCTTTGTAACTTTGAAGTTCATTATAAAAAGTCGCAAAACGTTTTGCGGCATCTTGATGCGGAAGAACGACGACCGTATCAGCATTCCACGGATACATGACCTACTGAACCACAAGAATAACTTTATCAGTATTTGCTCGAGCACTATTTAGTTTTTGCTTCCAAGCCGCATAATTTGTTGGGTCTTCACCTATAAAATGAATGTTACTTCGTGAGGAGGTTTCACTGATATAGTTTCCGTTGCCGACACCACTCATTGCATCTGCGAAGTAGCCGAAATATAATTTATCGGATCCAACAATTGCGCTTTTTGTCGCTAAAGTATTTTTTGGTGCAAACGAGCTGAGTTTGTTCGAATTTGCCTGAATTCCGAGGCGTGAACAGTTTTGAAAACTTGTTATCAAAACCAAACCACAAACAATCGATGAAAGTATTATTTTTAATTTTAATCTTAATTTCACAAAAGCTCCCCGTCATTCACCCTAAATCTAGAATTTCATTCTTTTTAAATTTTATAAAGTAAATTGATAGTTTGAACTAAAAAAATGCTTTTTTGTCTTGATTTGAAACGAACCGTGGATGGCCAAACTTATTTTTTAACCAACCCCAGCGATCGACAAACGATAACATCAAAAAAATAATTTGGTACTAATCTGGGAAGAGTCCAATTCAGTAATTTTCTTGGCACTGGTGCGTATCTGATTTTTGGCCGTTTAGAAAAACTGGCGTGCAAAATATCATTGACGATGATTTCTGGTTTTAATCCGGTTTCTTTTTCATTCATTGCGAATGCAATAAATTTATCGAATGATTTTTTGTAAATTGTTTGATTATACAAAGATTTAATTTTATCAAAACCTTTGTCCCAAATTGGCGTTTGTACCGATCCTGGCCCAATGACAATCACCTTGATACCATAAATATTTAATTCACGTCGTAGTGATTCTGAAAAACCTTCGACCGCGTGTTTACTGGCGCAATACGCCGCCAAAAATGGTGTTCCATTTTTACCGCTGACAGAAGATATATTTACAATTCGACCGTCTGTTGATTTTTGAACAAAAGGAATTAGAACTTGAGTCAATTTCATAAGCGACAAAACATTGAGCTGCATGATTTCAGTAATTTCTGAAAAATTTTGAAACTGAAAAGGCGCAGCCACTGCAATGCCCGCATTATTTATTAAAACGTCAATGTGCTCGATTTTATTTTTTTGTAAAAAATTTGATACTTCTGAAATTTGATCCATTTTTGATAAATCAATTTTTATAAAAATAAGTTTATCTGGAAACTGTGCTGACAACTCAGAAACAGAATTTTCATCTCGTACTGTTCCAATAACACAGTCTCCACGATTTAAAAAAGCAACGGCCGCTGCTTTCCCAATACCAGAACTGATCCCCGTGATAAAAATCGTTTTCATTTTATATTCTACTTTTAACTATTCTAAAATCACGCGTTTTGGCATTCGAGCATCGCAATGACCCGAAAAACTATGATCAGCAACACGTACAACAGGTGATGTTTCTAAAAATCGGCGAAGCCCCGGCGTATTCACTTCGATCATTGTTTTAACGGCTTGTGGATCTGGATTATGTGAAAATCCTAACTCAAACAACAATGACCAAATACCATGTTTAAAATACGCGTAGTCTTCGAATGTGCCGTCGGCCGGATATAAAACCTGAGTGTTGTTTCCGGTTTGATATTTGCTTTCTAAGGTTGCTGCGGCAACCAAAGTTTTATATTGGTCATCGTACGGTGTTGACAAATCTGTCGTTGAAATTCCCCACGGATAAACAACCGCAGGCCAATACGTATGAAGCGTTGCTGAAATTTGAATATTTTTATCAACTAAAAATTGCGCTAACGCCTCTGTGGATTTTAACTGATAAGGCGCATCGTGTTTGCAAGGACTTGGATAATCACGATTTGCATCTGTCACACTGGATTGTGCGTTTGATTCAAATCTGTCGTTACGATTGTATCCCGAAATGTTTAAAACCGGAATCACATACACAGTTTGCTTTTGAATCGGATTTTTTGCCAAAGCATCCGCAAAACCCAAAGCCACAGCCGTCGATCCGTATTCATTCCCATGATGCGTGCCCACAACCAAAGAAGCCACAGCACCATTACCAATTTTTAAGCCCTTAATCGGTTGACCTTGGCTGTTCGTGCCCATTGTAAAAACTGAAACATTTGCAGGATTCGAAGCCGCAATTTGATCCATGTTTTTTAAAACTTGATTGTAATTATTTGCAGACGGCGCCTGTAACAAAAAAAGACTTAAAATTGTTTCTAGCATAAATGACCACCCCTATTTTTTTAAATTTTATAATTTAAACGTTAAATCGTTCATAAATTTATTTTTAATAAATGCTAATTTTATTTTATTATCCGATAAAATCGCCTTCGGATAATAATGCTTAATGATATCTATGTAGCTTCGACCTAATTTACTTTGCGCAAAAGTTCCGTGTTGGCAAAGACCTGCTCCGTGGCCATAGCCTTGGCCAGATAAAATAATTTGATTCTCAGTGAACTCGATATTTGTTGGTGAATTTCTGATCTGATCAAACCCAAATTTTTCGCGCATTTTTTGAATTGAAAGACCTGATATTTCGATAATTTTATTTTTAAATTTTTTAAAATGAAATTGATCTAAAAACAGATCTGAATTCTGGGCGTCTGCAGTTGAAATAGAAAATTGCCATTTGTTTTTTTCTTTCAATGAACACCAAGGATCCGTAGCGACCCCTGAATCAATAGAGCCAGACCAAACTAAATCAGAAGGAATTGTTTGCCCACCGCAGTCTGAGTGATAAAAAGCCTTTAATATTTTTTGATTTTGGTCCATTAAAAATATGTTTTCGGTTTCATTCACCGCTTCGTAGGCTTTTTTTGAATTTGTCAGACTGAATACCTGGTCCATTTGATCTGATTCAACATGATAAGATTTGCTTTGACGCTCTTGCATGCGCGCTAGCACATAGGACCTAGCCACAACAGCCTGAGCCTTCAGCGCCTCTTTGGGCCACGATAAAGGCATTTCTTTTGAAATCACTCCCGCCAAATAATCATTCAACGAAACGACAGTAATAACATCGAATTTTCCGTTGTCTTTTTTTTGAATAATATTTTTGATTTTCAGTTGATTTGTAATTTCTGGGCGAAAATCTAAATTTTTTTGCGTACGTACACGTACAAAAATGTTCTGCGCTAAAAGCACGTCTGAAAAACTAAGAAATATGACAAACAAGATGGTTTTCACTTTGACCAGTTGACCGCAACTAAAGACATAGGACGAGGAAGATTTTGCCGACCTCGATTTTTTTGGCCTGAAGTCCAGATAGTTTTATTATTTTATTGTCTTTTTTTCTTATTTCTTGAATTAACGCATTGAGCATGTCTTAAAAAATTTGATAATCTGCTTTTTGTTTGATCCTGTACCAGAATGTCGATCTGAAATTAAATGCCAGCTATGAAACTCTTTATTTTCACAACTATACTCCCGACCTTGTTAATCATCAGAAAATAAAAAGAGATCAGGTCTTTATTATCAGTTATATGACATTGAATCCGCAATGGCGAAAAACAAATACAAATTTTTCAATCTCTGAGTTACTGATCAGTTTTGTCGTTTTAGAATTTAATTTTTCAAATGCCCAAAGAATTATAGGCTATTTCAGAAACAATAGGTCAACGAATCAAATTTTATTTAACTTTGAGCAAACGATTACGATGTATAATTTTATGCTTCAAGAAATTAAATCAACCACAACTACAATTAATTAATTGGATTTTCCCATTCAAAAATAAAATCAACTTGTAAAGTCGATGCCCAAGCTTTGACGCTGGCATCGACTGATGTAAAGCAAGGCGTGATATTTTTCATATTCATTTCAAAAGTTCTTTTTTTTGGATGTAAACTTTCAACAAGTTCATGATTTGTTAAGTCCCATTTATAATTTTTTTCACCCAACTGACAAATGTCTGAAGCTCGCTTCATCAAACTTAAATGAACATCCTGATCTCTCCAGAAAAGTTGAGGGAATGGAATTTCTCGCATTTGCGCTTCTGTATATGAACACAGTTTCTTAAATTCAGAATTGCTATAGATCTGCATATTTTCTGGAAAACTATAAACTTCAATAATATCACCGATATCAATCTGATTTACAAAATCTGGTGAAATTAATAATTGATTCAACTTCAAAAAATCACTCAGTTTATTTTTTTCCAGATCTAAATTGTAATCCGCATAATCAGGTTTTTGAATGATTTTTGAATTCATATATTTAGATCTCTCTGTCGTGATTGATTTTAAACAACTAAGTCGATAACACCAAACAAAAACAAGTCTGAATATTTTCTGTATCTAAGTATAAGCTTCCTTTGTTTTTCTCAGCCAGATATTTCGACAAACTCAAACCAAGCCCCGTACCTTTGTCGCGACTTTTGGTCGTATAAAATGACTTAAATATTTTATCTATATCGTCTTTATTGATTCCAGCTCCGTTATCAATAACAGATAGTTTAATTTTTTTATTTTGCAGATTCTCCAACAGAATTTGAATGTGTGGTTGCTCACGCCCCACAAGTACATCTACCGCATTTCGAATCAGGTTTACCAAAATCTGGGTGATTTCAGATGGTATACCGCGAACTAAAATATTCATCCTGTTCATATCTACTTCGATTTGAATTCCGCTGAGTCGAATGTCTTGTCCTAACAAATTCATCGCATCTTCGATAAGCCCTGAAAGTAAATTATTTTCAGGTTGATCAGCGGACGCATCTCTTGAAAAATTTTTAAGCGATCGTATAATTTTTGTAATTCGATCTGAATATTGATAGATTTTATCTAAGCTATCTAATATTTTTAATTTATTGTCTGCTGCGTTTTCAAATAAAATTTTAATATATTGAGTTTTCGCAACAATTACAGTCAGCGGATTATTAATCTCGTGCGAAATTCCTGCGGCGATTTCTGCCAACCCCTTCATTCGATCCAAATTAATTTGATTCATTTGCAACTGATCAATTTGACTCTGCATTTCAATTTCTGAATCAATCAAATCATTAAATTTAATGTAAAAAAAATTAAATACAGTTTGATCAGAAAATATCAAAGTTTGAAATTGAAATCCTATCTTAAATTGAACAGATTCAGTTTCCAAAACAGATAATTCATATTTTTTTGAAGACCGTAATTGATTTAAAAAAGTCTCTAAATCGTATTTATTTCTAAAATGTTCCAGAAAATTGTTTAACTCTTTTTCAATCAGTATCTCAGATTTAAACAGAAGTTTAAAATTCGTATCAAATAGAGCCACTTTTTCTGGTAAAGCATTCACAAAATTTTGTAAAATTGAAATCTCGATATTCATATATAAATACATATCGGATTAAAATGATAAAAATTAAATTTAATTTTTATATAAACCAAACATCGCTTAATCTTATTAAGTCTTCAAAGGAGAACACATGAGTCTGAAACCCAACATTGCTATGATCGACGACGAATACGACCTGCTAGACACTTACAAAGAACTTCTGGGCTCTAAATACAATGTGACCGAATTTTATACGGCGGATTCATATTTGAGCTTCATTGATAAAAATAAAACTAACCCGTTCGAGGTTGTCATCACAGACTACAACCTGGGTGCAGGCCAGAACGGTCTTGATATGCTTGAACAAGCCAGTCGCAGCAGTAAAAATTCGGCCTTTATACTGATGTCCGGCTACTTAGATAAAGAAAGCACTCTCAGAGCACATAATATGGGTGCACATCGCATATTACCTAAGCCCATCCGCATCGAAGCTTTAGAACACGAAATTCAAAATTTAATTTACGAATTTCAAGTTGAAAAAATCAGAAAAGAAACAAAAGAACTGACTCTGAAATTAAAAGAGCTTTGCAGTATTTTTGATGTCTTCTTAGAGCAGCACTTCAGTAAAACCCAAATTGATGAATTTTTCATGCGTGTTTTAAATCCTGATTCTTTGGATAAAAGCATAAGCTTCAGGAATTATGTTTTAAATATCGAAGAAAAGTTATATCGCAATATGAAAATGGATGAAATTTTAATGCGCCAAATTAACATTAAAAAAAAGGTCGTCGAGAATTAAGAACCTATTTGAAGGATTGTTTTTTTTAAATAATCCCAAGTTTGTTTTTTGAATTCAGGTTTTTTTAATAATGTGCGCGCAGAGAAAGTTTCAAAATCATTTTTGGGATGATCCATAAAGTAAACTTGAATTTTAAATTTATAATTTTGTTTGATATTATTTTTTTCAGATAAATTAAAAATTTGAAATTGATCAGAATTTAATTTCATCGCTAGGATTATTTTTGAAAGTAATTCGTTTTCTTCTGGAGAGTACGTTTCATACCCTTCAATAAAAAATCCTAAATCCGTTTCCAAAGATTTCTCTTGTTGAAACTGATTTAGGATTTGGTTATCTGTCTCTGCAGATACAATCTGCTGGACGCCCAAGGTTTTTTCTAAATAGTGACTCAAATAATCATTTAGATATTGAGTTTTTTTTTCGTCTAAACCTTGAACTGACATACTATAAAATTGGGTAGTGATTAAACTTTGTGTCTGAACATGATCAGTCCGTGAGAACTGTCATAAGGAGAAAAAGCCACCGTCACGCGGTCACCTGGAACAATACGGATACTGAATTTCTTCATTTTTCCGCAAAGTTTTGCAGCTACGCTGACACCGTTTTCAAGAACGACGGTATAACTACCGCCGCCTTTGATTTCGACAACTTTTCCGTCGATACTAACTAAATCGTCTTTAGCCATTTAAATCACCAGTCCAAATCGATTAGTAACGTCCGCCACCGCCGCCACCGCCGCGTCCGCCACCGAAACCACCACGACCGCCACCGCCGCCGCCGCCACCAGTGCGAGGTTCTTGAGGTTTAGCGATAGTAACGTTCACTGGACGACCATTTAATTCTTGGCCATTTAATTTGTCGATTGCTTCGTTTGCTAATTGATCAGTAGCCATCTCAACAAAACCGAAACCTTTTGAACGGCCAGTGTCACGGTCAGTGATGATTTTTGCAGATAAAACTTCGCCAACTTGTGCGAAAAATGCACGAAGTGATTCAGAATCTGCCTGAAAAGAGATTTGTCCTACGTATAACTTATTGTTCATGGGGCCTCCTTGAAAGTGCCTTTGATTATGATCAAAACTTTTGGTTTTGATTGTTAGGTCTTTGAAAGAGGTCGATCACGAAAAACATTATTCAATAACGAGAGCTCTAAAGACAAAAGGACTTAACCATAATGCTTTAAAAAAAACAAGACTTTAAACATTTACTTTGAGTCTGCTGAATCTGAAACATCAGACAAAACATCAGATTCGTCGTCATTCAAATGAAGTAATATTCGATCGGCCAAAATACGATTAAATGTTTTAAGTGCGGCTAATTCTTCAGCATCTGCCTCTTTAATAGCCTCGATAGAATCGTATGTTTTTAATAATATTTGTTTTCGCTTTGTACCCAAGCCCGAAATATCATCCAATTCACTGGCCAAAGTGCGTTCTTCGCGGCGCTTCCTATGAAATGTAATCGCAAATCGATGGGCCTCGTCACGCAGCCCCACCAAAATCTGCAACGCCTCAGAATTATTTTTAAATGTGATCGGATTTGCACGCCCTGGCAGAAAAAAACGTTCTTCGCTGGATTCAACTTCTGCGGCTTGGTAATCGGCCTCAGTGCGCGCTTTTGCAAGACCGACAACAGGGATATGTTCTTTTTTAATTTCTTTTAAAATTTTTACGGCTTGCGATAATTGCCCTTTACCACCATCAACAATAATTAAATCGGGCTCGTCGTATTCGGTGTGTTGAAACCTGCGATTTAAAACTTCATACATCGATTTAAAATCATCAATGCCTGTGACTGTTTTAATAATGTATCTGCGGTAATGATCTTTGCTGGGCCTGCCATCTTCGAAAACAACTTGGCTTGCGACAGTTTCAGTTCCTTGAAAATGTGAAATGTCAAAACACTCAATACGCATCGGTATTTTAAATAATCCCAATTTTGATTTAATTTCTTCAAGGCCTTTTTGTTTGATCGCTTCTTTTGAAACATGTTTTTCAAAATGTGATTTCGCATTTGAAGAGGCCATTTCAATCAAACTTGCATTTTGCGGATCAGTCGGAAACCGGACAATCACATCGCGTCCGCTGCGTTCTTTCAGAACCGCTTGCATAAGTTTATTTAAATCCATTCCTAAATCAATCACAGTTAAAACTTCGTCCGGAATAATATTGTCTTCGTAATATTGATTTAGAAAAGAAACAAACCAATCACGAATATCACCCGTTTCGTTTGAAACGTCTGCGACATTTGCGTCCAGACTTGAAAGCATGTGCGACCGCGTCCCGATGACTCGGCCAGATCTGACGTGAATTGTTTCAATCAAAGTTCCCCGCTCATCACCAAAATATGAAATCACGTCTTGATCAATTTCACTGGAATCATTGACGACAGCTTGCCGTTCTAAAATATTTTTTACGGCAAACATAGCGTCACGTGCTCGCGCGGCCACTTCAAATTTTTCTTCAGCAGCGGCCAATTTCATTTTTGATTCGATGTCTTTTAATAATTTTCGGCTGCGGCCCTTTAAAAAATCCCTGGCACCTTCGACTTCAGATTTATAATCATCTTTGGTGATGTAATCCACGCACGGTGCTGTGCACCTGCCAATTTGATGAGTCATACACGGGCGCGTTCGTGTTTTAAAAATATGATCTGTGCAATCTCTGATTTTAAAAACTCGATTTAAAAATCGGATCGTCCCGAACACAGCGCCACCGGACGTATAGGGACCAAAATAATGAGCACCGTCTTTTTGAACTTTTCTGGACAGATACAGTCTTGGAAATGTGTCGGCCCAGGATAATTTAATATAGGGATAGGATTTGTCGTCTTTTAATCTGATATTATATTTAGGTCGATTTTTTTTAATTAATGAAGCTTCAAGCAAAAAGGCTTCGACTTCGGTTTTTGTTAAAATATATTCAATCGTTTGAATATTATGAACAAGAGCTCTGGTTTTTGCTGAATGGTCCTTGGAATCTTGCAGGTAACTTTTAACTCGAGATTTTAAATTTTTTGCCTTGCCGATATAAATAATTTTATCTAATGAATTTCTCATCAGATAGACTCCGCTTTGCGTCGGAAAATCACTGACTAATTTTTTGAGGTTTTCTATTTTTTCATATTGATCCGTCAGGGCCATTTATTTATCACCGTCTTGGATCGATTTTGATTCTTTGGATGTATCCCCGTCACGAATTTGCAATTCTAAAATTTGCAGTCGTTTGATTTCATCCCGAATTTTTGCAGCGTCTTCAAATTCAAGATCAGCAGATAACTTTTTCATTTTTTCTTTTAATTTAATAATTTCTTGGCCGATTTTATTGGGTTTGTCTGAAAATTTTTGTAACCGCTCTGCGATTTTATCTTTTTCACCGGCTATTTTATAAGCTCCGACAGAACCGTCGAACATGTTACCGAGACCTTCACGAATTTTCTTTTTGATCGTCATGGGCGTTATGCCGTGTTCAGCGTTATAAGCCGATTGAATTGTTCGACGTCGGCTGGTTTCATCCATCGCTTTTTTCATTGAATCCGTAATTCGGTCACCATACAAAATGACTTGGCCATTTGAATTTCTGGCTGCGCGACCGATGGTTTGAATCAGTGATCTTTCGCTTCGCAAAAATCCTTCTTTGTCAGCATCAGTGATTCCGACAAGTGATACTTCAGGAATATCCAGACCTTCGCGCAATAAATTAATTCCGACCAACACATCAAACACACCCAAACGAAGATCTCTGATAATTTCCATACGCTGAATCGTTAAAATTTCGCTGTGTAAATATTTAATTTTAATACCTAACGATTCGTAATATTCAGTTAAATCTTCAGCAGATCTTTTTGTCAAAGTCGTGATCAGCACCCGTTCTGATTTTGCAACGCGAATTCTGATTTCTTTTAACAAATCATCGATCTGATTTTTCACAGGGCGCACTTCGATCACTGGATCAATCAGTCCTGTAGGACGAATAATTTGCTCAATGATCAAACCTTCGGATTTTTCAAGTTCGTACTGCGCAGGCGTTGCTGAAACATAGACGACTTTGTCCATTAATTTTTCAAATTCTTGAAAGTTCAGCGGACGGTTATCCAATGCAGATGGAAGTCTAAAACCAAAATTGACGAGTGTCGATTTTCTGGATCTGTCACCACGATACATTCCGCCAATTTGTGGCACTGTAATATGTGATTCGTCAATAATGGTGATGAAATCTTTCGGAAAATATTCAATCAATGTTGGCGGCGGTTCGCCGGGCGCACGGCCTGTCATGTGACGTGAATAATTTTCGATGCCTTGGCAAAATCCAATTTGCTCGATCATTTCGATGTCGTGATAGGTACGCTGTTCCAGCCTTTGAGATTCTAAAAATTTTAATTCAGTTTGTAATTCTTTAAGTCGCCATTGCAATTCAGTTTGAATTGTCTTGATAGCCCCTTTTAATGAATCTTCGCCAGTCGTGTAATGTGAACCGGGATAAATTCCGACTTGATCCAGCTCTTCTAATAATTCACTGGTTAAGGGATCGATCCAAGAAATCTTTTCAACAAAATCACCAAAAAATTCAACACGCAAAGCACGCACTTCTTCGTACGGCGGAAAGATTTCAATAATGTCACCACGCACACGAATGTTACCGCGAGAAAAATCAACGTTATTTCGTGAATACTGAATACGGATTAAATCTTTTAATAAATCATCTCGTTTTATTTTTTGTTCACACGCAATTTGCACCATCATACCTTGGTACGCTTCGGGCGAACCCAAACCGTAAATGCACGACACACTGGATACAATAATCACATCACGGCGATCGAAGAGTGATCGCGTTGCTGAATGGCGCATGCGATCGATTTGTTCGTTGATGGCAGAGTCTTTTTCGATAAATGTATCTGACGATGGGATATAAGCTTCGGGTTGATAGTAATCATAATACGAAACAAAATATTCAACGGCATTATGCGGGAAGAGTTCTTTCATCTCGGCATACAATTGTGCTGCAAGGGTTTTATTTGGAGCCAGCACCAACGCTGGAACATTGAGCTGCGTAATGGCGTGCGCCATCGTAAATGTTTTGCCGCTACCGGTGACGCCTAATAAAGTTTGATGTTTAATTCCATTGTTGAAATTTTTAACGATGTTTTCGATAGCCTTCGGCTGATCGCCAGCAGGCTCAAACGTTGAAACCATTTTAAAATTTTTTTTAAAAGATTTCTTTTCTGTTTTAATTTCAGTTGTTTTATTCAAACTTTTTGCCATTTGTTATACATTTCAATATTTTAAGTTATGATCTTAAATATTATGTGTTACATTTACGAACTACGCAATGCTTGAAAAACAATTAAAAACATCATTTGGATTATCTGAATTTCGCAAAGGACAGCGCGAAATCATTAACGCTGTTTTAAGCAAACAAGACGCACTGGCTGTTTTGCCAACGGGCGGCGGAAAATCATTATGTTACCAACTGCCTGCAGTTTTTACGAACCAATTGGTCATTGTGATTTCTCCGTTGATTGCGCTAATGAAAGACCAAGTCTATTCATTGAATCAAAAAGGCATTCCAGCCGGTTGTTTGTATTCAAAACAAACCGAAGATGAAAAAAGAAAGATTTTTTCTGATATCCAAAAAGGCGGCGCGTATATTCTATATTTGTCTCCGGAACGAGTTCAAAAAGATGGCTTCAAAACATGGATCGCAAATAAAAAAATTACTCTTTTCGCAGTCGATGAAGCACACTGTGTTTCACAATGGGGTCATGATTTCAGAGAAGAATATTCAGAATTAAAAACGTTGAAAGATTTGCGCCCTGACGTTCCGATACTGGCATTAACAGCGTCTGCAACACCCACAGTTTTAGATGATATCGCCAAAAATTTAAAATTAAACAAACCGCAAAGATTAGTTCACGGTTTTTACAGACCCAATTTGTATTACCAAGTCGAAACTTGCGCCGAAGAGGACGAGAAAATTCATTGGATCACACAAGCCATTAAGCAAAATCCAACGGGTCGAATTCTAATTTATTGCGGAACCCGAAAAGTAACAGAAAGCTTATCCAAAGACTTGCAATCCAAATTTTCGGATGTTGGGTTTTATCACGCTGGAATTTCAACGGCTGAACGCACGCAAACTCAAGAGGCTTATGCGGAATCAAAACTGCGAATATTAGTCGCCACGAATGCTTTCGGAATGGGTATCGATCAACCCGATGTCAGACTGGTGATGCATTATCAAATGCCAGCCAATATCGATTCATTATACCAAGAAATGGGCCGCGCAGGACGAGACGAAAAACATTCGACCTGTTTGATGCTGTATTCAAAAAAAGATAAAGGCCTGCAAAGTTATTTTATACAAACGTCAACAGCAGCCAAAGCGATCAAAGATTTACGTTACAGAAATTTAGACGCGCTGGTCAGTTATTCTGAAGCTGGCGAATGCAGGCATTCAGAAATTTTAACGTATTACAAAGATTCACAACGCCTGAAAAAATGCGGGCACTGTGACACGTGCGACCCTAAATCCAACAGAAAAATTCAAACTCCGAAATTTTCGGAATTAATTTCAAGCACAAAAAAATCTACGACAAAGAAAAAAGTCTTTTCTTTCACCGATGATTCAAAGTTATCAAAAATAGAAGAAGAACGTTTTCAAACATTACGCGAATGGCGAAAAGCCAAAGCGACTGAATTGGATTTACCTGCATTTGTTATTTTTGGTGATAAAACATTGCGTGAACTGGCACAAAAAAACCCGCAAAGCTTGGCTGAGCTTACGGGTATTTATGGAATCGGTGAACAAAAACAGGAAAAATTTGGTTGGGATATTTTGGCTGAATTGAAAAAGTAAAATTATTCAGTTATAACAAATGAAATTGAACTTAATATAAATTGTTCATTTTTATTTTTAGTTTGAAAATCTATAATATCGATCTGCGGCTTAAAGTAAAATTTCTTATATGTGCACTGAAGACCAAATCCCACAGACCGACTATAAATATCGTAATACTGATTATAAATACCACCAAGATCTGATCCATCAGAATTTGGATATTGTTGAATTCTCGTGTTTATCCAAGTTTGATTATGAGCGAAACCTAAGTATGACATGAAAAACTGATTCATTTTATACCCTAAAGAGAATCCACCATTCACGGACTGTACTCCACCTGACCACCTGTAATTTTTTATGGGTATCTGATCTTTGCTATTACTATTTCCAGGACTTCTTTGAGTTAAGTTCACACTCGAAAAAAATGACGATATCCAGCCAGAATCATTTTGTGAAAAATCAAAAAATTGATATTCAGTAGTCATGTTAAGACCTATGTCATTTGACAATCCAAGCCCAAACAGAAATTTTTCAAAAAATTTAATATTTAAATTAATATTTAATAACGTGGCATTTAAAATTTCTTCGTCAAAGACAATTGGACGAACATCGGGACTATTTGTTGGTATATATTTTTTTGAGTCAACTATTTCCAAAGCAATTTCAGTTCTGTTTCTAAAATGATCTGGTGATTGAATATGCGCCATAGGAATTCTTGGGCTGAATGCGCAGCTCTGAATTAAAAATATAAATAGCAAAATAATAACTTTGAAAACCATCCTAAACCAACTTCCCCGTCCACAACAAATCTAAAAACTGAACATATCCCATATACTGAATATTTTTTTCAATTTGTCCGTGATCAGAAAAGCGGCCAACAACTATAAATTTTTTAATTTTATTTTCTTCATTCAAAGCATGAATTCCATCAAAAAATTCATCTTTAATTGTTTTTGAAAATTTAATTTCAACACCTAGTTCGTCTCCAATAATCAAATCAACTTCGTATTTTTTTGATCGCCAGTAGCTGATTTTCTTTAAACTTTGCGAATAACTTAAATACATCCGAACTTCGTTAATAATAAACTGTTCAAAGCTGTGACCAATTTCTGAGTTTTTCTCTGTCAGATCAAAGCGTTCATTTAAAAAATTAGAAACTCCACAATCAAAAAAATAAAATTTAGATTTTGTCGTCGCTTTTCTTTTTACAGTTTTTGAATAAGGCATTAATTCAAATCCCAAAAGTGTATCTTTTAAAACTTCGATATAACCTTCAATTGTACGTGCTGGCACGCCAGAATCGCTGGATAAACTTTGATAATTCAGCTCTAAGGTATTTGATAAAGCCATCGTTTCTAAAAATCGAACGAAACGATCATAATTTCTAACCATAGCTTCTAATTTTATCTCTTCTGTTAAATATGTTCGCGTATATGCACGCAAATCTAAATAGGGTTCTTCAGATTTATAAACTTGCGGAAGCCCTCCGATATTTAAGTATTTCAACAAATCAAAATCCGTAATTTCAGAATACGATAGCGGAAACAAATGCACTTCGCGAGCGCGTCCACCCAACAAGTTTGCACCTTCACGTTTAAGTTTCCGTACAGAGCTTCCTGTTAATATAAAACGATTCTTTTTTTCTTCGATTAATCTATGCACTTCATCTAATAACGATGGTAGTTTTTGAATCTCATCTATAATAATTAAATCACTTTTTGAATTGATCATTTCTGATAAAGCTTTGGGTCTTCTGGATAATTTATCGTAAACATCATAATCTAGCAAATCGACTAAAACTGAGTTTTTAAATGTCTCTTTAATCAGTGATGTTTTTCCCGTAGATCTAGGGCCAAATAAAAACAGATTTGACTTCTCGCTCACTTTTTTTAAATTCAACTTACGTTTGTACATAAATAAAGATTAACACAAATTCGGCAACTTGTCGCCGAATAATGATAAAAATCGGCAAGTCGTTGCCGATTTTGAATAAAGAAGCCTAAGATACCGTAACTATTGAAAAATACAAATCATATTTATTTCGAAACTTCCCAAAAACTACCCTCTGGCAGGTCGGAAACTGAAATTCCCATATCTGTTAATTTTTTACGAATTTCATCCGATTTTGCGAAATCTTTAGTAGCTCGTGCATTTGAACGATCAGCCACAATTAAATCAATTTCAGAACGGACTAATTTCTTTTGCGTTAATAATTGATCATCCAAAGAAATTAAAAACTGCTCTGCGGGCTCTTGAAACAGACTTAATAATTTACCGAATTTTAAAACGAAATCTTTAAACATCAGTGATTTACCGGCTACGGCTGGATTTGATTTTAAACCCCGACGTGCAAACGTATTAAATTTTCTGATTTGTTCGAAAATTGAAGCAAATGCATTTGGCGTGCCGAAATCATGATTTAAGGCTTCAGTAATTTCTGCCCATGCCGCATTTAATTCCTGCTGATATTTTTCATCCATTTTTGTTTCGGCTTGCAATAATGAATCTGCCAAAGCCAATGCCGAATACACTTTCGCTAATCCCCCGACTGCGATTTCAATCGCAAGGTCCGAAAAATCAGCGACACTGCGGTAATGCACAGACAACACAATCCATTTATAAATTTCAGGGTGTTGTTTTTCTAAAAAATCACGCATGTTCACAACATTACCCAATGATTTTGACATTTTTGATCCGCCGAAATTAAATAAATTCCAGTGCATCCAATATTTAACAAAACCGTGATCCGTACACCCGTTGCTTTGTGCAATTTCATTTTCATG
>CANBND010000039.1 GCA_947370945.1 Pseudobdellovibrionaceae bacterium
AATGGTATTAAAGCAACTTTAATGCCATTATAATGGTATTTTTGTATTAGAACAGGGTTTCTCGCAAAGCAACAATCCAAACGTCCAGATTTTAGAAAAACATCCAAAAAGTGTCTCAGTCTGACTCAAGTTATTCGAAAGTCTGCCGATAAGAATGTTGAAGCAAAGGATTGTTTCAAGCTCGAAATTTTTTTTATCATCACGGAGGTTTCATCATGTTTATTCAAGGCGATTTACAAGCGGTTTTTGATGCTCTTTATTCGATTGGCGCCATTGATCCTGTTCTGTCAGCTGATTGGACAAAAATTAATGAAGCGATGGCTACGAAGCCTCAATTAGTGAACCATGTTTGTGATTCTTTGAATGCGTGCAGTGGAAATCGTAACCAGTTGATTAAAACGTTACTTGATATGGATAAAATGTCTTTAGAATTTGTCGCTGTGGAGGTGGCTCGTGAGTTCAGTGAATTTCAAGATCGAAAAGAATTACATTAATCAAACAGTGCAGATAGTAAATATGAAAAATTATTTCAATCTGTTTGTTAAAACTTTTTTATTTACTCTGAGCTTTTTTATTCACGTCAAAGTTCGCGCCGAAGATTGGTCGATCGATTTAACTCGCCGACAAGTCGATTTCAATCGCATTCAAAACACACGAATGCCAGCCACGAACGCAGTGCCTTTTTCTGAAGGTACATCAACGAAAAAAAATGATTCTGAAATCGTTCAAGCCATTAAATCTGCGATCAATCCGGTGACACCGTCACAAGACATTGTGATAATTCAAAACGAATCTGGTTTTGTTCCGGATCAATTGAATTTAAAAAAAGGTGAAGTGTATCAAATTCACATTGTGAATTTAAATTCAAAAGAAAAAAATGTCAGTTTTTTGATGGATTCGTTTTCACAAAGCCATAATACGGTTTTTGGTGTTGAAAAAGTTTTTAAAATTCAACCACAAGTTGAAGGCGTATTTTCATATCAAAGCCCCGAAACAGGTGTCAGCGGCAAAGTTGTCGTTGTTCCTGACAGTCGTAAACCAGCGAGCAAAGAATAATTTTTTTAAAACAGAATAGAGATATATGTCATCGGATAACAATAATTTCAAAGAAGTCATCGAACGGGCGTTAGGGCCTGTTCAAGAATTTTTGAATGATCCCGGAGTATCCGAAGTCCTTATCAATGGTCCCGATCAAATTTTTGTCGAGCGTCGTGGTAAATTAGAATTAACAAACGCGAAATTTCCGGACGAAGATAATTTACAAGCAGCCATCAACACGATCGCGCAATCTGTCGGTCGACGAATCAACAAAGACGAACCCCGATTGGATGCGCGTTTACCAATTATCGAAGGTAGCCCGGCCAGCGGTTCGCGTATTGCTGCCGTATTGCCGCCGATTTCTCGTCAAGGTACTGTGATCAGTATTCGTAAATTTACAGCCAGTAAAATTACTCCAGCAGATTATATAAAATATGGAACAATCACGCCTGATGCGTGGATGTTTATTGATCTATGTATGTTCTTGGGAAAAAATTTAATTGTCAGTGGTGGTACAGGTTCTGGTAAAACAACTTTGTTATCATTGATGTGTTCACGCATTCCTAAAGGTCAGCGCGTTTTAATTATTGAAGATTCTTCTGAATTACAGGTTGAATACGAACACGTTGTCAGATTTGAAACTCGACAAGCCGATCTGATGGGTAAAGGCGAAGTGACTATTAAGGATTTATTAAAAAGTGCATTACGACTTCGTCCTGATCGAATCATCGTCGGAGAAGTTCGTTCAAGTGAAGCCTTAGAATTAATTAGTGCAATGAACACGGGTCACAAAGGCAGTATGGGTACGGTGCATGCGAATACGCCTGAAGATGCAATCATCAGATTGGAAGCCTTGGCCGCAGGCGGAGACGCAAAAATTTCTGAAAAAGCATTAACATCACAAGTCGCCTCTGCGATTGAAATCATCGTGCAAATTTCACGTTACGGTGATGGCTCGCGAAAAATCGGAGCCATATCCGAAGTTCGCGGCATTGATGAAAAAGGCAAATACATCGTCGTTCCTATTTTTGAAATCAAAGCTTTAAAACGATTACCCAACGGTATGCTTGAAGGCGGCATCGAGCCCACCGGAAATATCCCTTCGTTTTATCAAGAGATCGTTGATAATAAAATTAATTTTCCACTGACGAAATTTCAAAAACCGCTGAAGGTGGCTGGGTAGGTTTTTTTATGATTAGATACGTGTGTGTTGTAATTTCAATATTTGCATTAGGTTGTTCTGTTTTGAATTTAAAGCGCGATGTCGCATCCTCAGTTCAAAAAAACGAAGAGGCGCAAAAAATTGAAGCGGGTCAAAAAACACCTTGGCTGTTTACGAATGCAAATAGGTATTGTGATCAGAAAATGTATTACACAAATAAATATGATCAAAATATTTCTGATCATATTTTAAATGATCGCAATATACAAACAGATGTTCAAAATTTAATTGATTTTTCAAATCACAGATTTTTTTCGGAATTTGGATGTGACAATAGATATAAAAAAATATTGACCGATATGCTCAAAGAGGCCAGCCAGCCGACTTTTGACTTAAATCAGTGCGAAGGTCAGTCCTGTTTTGTAAGTCAAAAATATGAAGGTTTTTATTATCAAAACAAATCAACAGCTGTCATGAAGAATTTAATTGATCGTCCTGTTTACCAGAATGAGCAGATGAAAATTCAAAAAAACTTTGATTTTTATAATCTGGATATTGAAAATAACATGTCCCTGGATAAATTTTTTGATCCAAAAAAATCTATCACTGTGAGCGAGGCTGAGGAGCCAGCTGCAACGGATATATCCGTATCAAAATATGAAAATCTTGAAATGCAAACAGAACCGTATACGAATTCGGTTTGCGTGACAACGATAAGAAATAAAATTAATAACAACGTGATCGATTATTTTTTAGCACATTGTAACGAGAGAGCAAAGATAGAACCGATTTTTGTTTCAGTGAATGGGCGAACCGAAATAATTTATACAGATTTTGATTCATCGCTAAATAAATTTGTTATTATGTCACATCCGTTGCAAAACTTAAGCGGCCAGCAAATTGACGAAAAAGTGAATCAAGGTGATGCAAATATTAATACCGATATTCAAGTGCTGGCATTGGACCATTTTGTCGAAGATGTTTCAAAAGAAATTGTTATTGCCTTTCCAAGGCAAATGCAAATTTTAGCTTTTGCAAATGGATATATACTGACGCTGAATACCTTGTTTGGGCTTAGTTCTGATATACACATTTATGCTTTGAATAAAAATTTCAGAGATATTCAATCAAAAGGTATTGTCACTGTTGAATCGTCTAGAGTGAACATTGGCGAATTGACTAGCGACGGATTTCTCATCAGTTCGCAAACAGGCGATCAGCTGTTAACTCAGCAGTACCAATTCGAAACAAGCAAAGTTGTAGAAATTGACAGGACTGTGACTTATATAAAAAATAAAAATACATTTATTCAAAAGTTAATTAAAGTAAAAGATAAATCTGGTCGTTTTTTGCCAGTGACAATGTTCATGTCAAAAGGATATTTAAAAAATAACTTTAAAAATTTTGGTTTTGTTAACGTTTACGGTGGCTTCGATCTGCCGATAGTCGCAAATTTGTCCGCTTCAGAAAAATATATATTGAATCATGGCGGATTCGTAGCTTACGCAAGTATTCCCGGCGACGCGAATTTTGGCCCACACATGCATGAAGAGGTGAAGGGCGTTCGATATATAGACCGTGTTGATGCTTACCTTAAAGTTGTTAATTATTTAATTGATAGCAAATACGCTCCGCAAGGCCGTATCGTAGCGAGTGGTGGCAGTAACGGTGGTCTTATGGTTTTACTTGCGGCTGCAAAATCGCCAAAAAGTTTTGCCGCGGTACTTGCGACGTCTCCTGTTGCTGACGTGATCAATTTAAATAAAAGCGAAATATTGGCAATAAGTGAACACTGGCAAAAATCAGATTATGGTTTGTTAAGCGATCCTGAAGTTCAAGAATTTTGGAAAAAATATTCACCTGTTCAAAATGTAAAAAACAATAAAATATTACCTCGGATCTTATTGCGTACGGCGATTGGTGATCCGAATGTCAATCCATCACATTCGTTTAAAATGTTTAAAGAATTGATGAATAATTATTCTCAGAGCAGAAAATTCCAAATGTTTGTTCAACCTAATGGTGAAGGTCATTATCCAAAGGATTATCGCGCTGAAATTGAAGAAAGATCCTATCAATTAAGTTTTGTATTTAAAATTTTGGGAATTGATCCGTAATTCTAAACCAACCCAACTTCAGCGCAAAATTTTTCAAACGGTAAAATTTTAAAATCCGGTGCAATAATTCTGGTTTTTTCATTCATATGAACTTGGTACCACATAGGAATTTGCAATTTTGAACGCAGCTTTAAAATAGATTCCGAAGCATCCGTGTCATTCAATTTGCATTCGACAGCGAAAATTATTTTTTTATCTTTTATTACTACGAAATCACATTCGCGACCAGTTTCATCGCGAATATACCTGAGTTCTGTTTTGTGACCGAAAGCATCTTGCCAGTAATGACATAATTTTAATAAATGACTGGCGACTAGATTTTCAAATCGTGCCGATTCATCTTCGACTTGTGACCAATCCCATAAATAGAGTTTCGGAGTTTTCTTCAGAGCTTTTATTTTTGGTGAACCCAGCGGCTGAATCAGATAACAAAAATAAATTGAATCTAAAATTTGAACCCAACGTTTAATTGTTTTATCTGACGTAGATAAGTCTTCAGAAAATGACTTATAGGAAAAAAGACTACTGACTCGACTGTGAAGCGATTCAGCGAGCAATTCTAATTTATCTAGATCAGATATTTTTTCAAGATCCCTGATGTCGATACGAACTAATTTTGAAACACGCTGCAAATGCCAGCGTCGTAATTCAATTTCATTTTGTTCAATCAAAGGTTCTGGGAACCCACCATATTGCATTAGCAAATTTAAATTTTTTTGATTAATTCCTAATTCTGGTAAAGTGTAAGGATGAATTCGATAATAATGATAGCGACCTAAAAGTGAATCACCGCCTTTACGGTACAAATCAAGGCGCGCAGATCCGGTCACTAAAAATTTTTGTGTATTTTTCCAAGTGTCCCAAATTCCTTTGATTAAATTCTGCCAACCTTTGCGCTTGTGAATTTCGTCAAAAATAATCAGTGGTTCGTCTTTGTTCCAATCGCCTTTTTGAATCAGTTTTCGCGATTGTTCATTATCCCAATTGTAATAACCATTGTGTCCGTCTTTGAATTTTTTTAAAAAAGATTGTGCCAAGGTTGTCTTGCCAACTTGTCTGGGGCCACCCAAGAAAACCATTTTTTTCAACAGATCTTTTTCGATCAGATCAGAATAGATACGTTTCGGAAGTTGAAAGCTCATGAAGACCTCTTTAAAGTGTTTCGGAGTCAACTCCGTTTTACTTTAAAGTATTTCGGAGTCAACTCCGAAATACTTTAATTCATCAATGAAAATTGACATCTAGGTGCCTAAAAAGTAGTTAAATGCTCAAAATGAGTCACTTTTTCGCATTTTATCTAGTTGCTCGAACCAACACCTTCCCTTAGTCTTAAGCCGTGCATTTTAGCTGTAAAATTACCAATGCGATTTTGAATTATATTGAATCAGAAAAAATTGATTTATCGGGAATCTTTTCTGAAATCGAATCTGAAATTGATATTCCGTGGGAACACGTGCGCGACTCATCAAACTGGATGCGCGCTCCCGATATGGAAGCCTTACTTGAACGTATTATTACTGATCCAGATTTGTTAGTTCGTGCCGGTCACGCCACACCCAAGAAAAAAGTTTGGGGAGTTCTTGATAGCGTTCTGCGTATGATGCCGCGTCCGCAAGAAATTTTTCAACAGCCCGAAAAATTTTTAGGTTATTTTATTTCGCCAGAGCCTCCGGTCGAAAATATTGTGCGCACTGAAACAGGAATTTCTTTTGATATTCCTTTGCCTGCCGAACAGTATCCGTTGGTCACAACATATTTAAAATCGGCGTTCGAAGCACTGCCGAAATATGTGGGCCTTGATGCTGGTAACAGCCGTTGGCAGATGATGCATTTTGAATTGGATTGGCCAGCCACACAGCAAAGTATTTTAAATAATGAACCACATCAGGTTTCTCCGCAACTGATGCAAGACGTGATTACGCAATTACAAAACAGCAGCCGTGAGCTAGAAGAAAAAAATCGCGAATTGCAACGACGTAACGAAGAGTTGCAAAGATTTCCGCTCAGCGAAAATCAGAAATCTGAAATTCAAATTACACAAGGAAATTTTTCTGATTTTGAATTTATGAAACAACCCGTGCATCAAGTCGCACAAAATTTATCTCGGTTGCACGATTATATGGTGCGCGCGCACCAATTGGTGACGTTGTTAACGGCCGGACAAAAACAAACTCCGGGAATCAAAGAAGCTTTCCGTCGTGTTGATTGGGAAATCGTCAAAAATCAGTATCCGCAAATTATTTTAGAAAGTTTAGCCACGCTTAAAACATTAAACCGGAAGGAATAAATTTTATGTCAGAAATTATCAGTGTTATATCCCGTGAAATATTAGACAGCCGTGGAAACCCCACAGTCGAAGTTGAAGTTAAAACCGCCGATGGCAACATGGGTCGCGCGGCTGTTCCATCGGGTGCCAGCACAGGCGCACACGAGGCGTGTGAATTGCGTGACGGTGATGCGAAAAGATTTTTAGGCAAAGGTGTTTACAAAGCTGTTGATAATGTTCGTGAAAAAATTGCGCCTGAAATTGTGGGCTTAAATGTTTTTGAACAAGTTTACATCGATAAAGTTTTGCGTGATATCGACGGCACAGAAAATAAATCAAACTTAGGTGCGAACGCCATTTTAGGTGTTTCGTTAGCTTGTGCACAAGCAGCTGCCAAAGATGCAAATTTGCCGCTTTACAGATATGTCGGCGGATCACAGGCCTGCAGATTGCCTGTGCCCTTGATGAATGTTTTGAATGGCGGAGCGCATGCAAATAACGGACTTGATATTCAAGAATTTATGATTGTACCAACAGTGAATAATTCGTTTGCCGAAAGTCTACGTGCGGGTTCAGAAATTTTTCACACGTTGAAAAAAATATTAAATGAAAAAGGATTATCAACAGCGGTTGGTGACGAGGGCGGATTTGCGCCGGTTTTAAAATCAAATGAAGAGGCGCTTGAATTATTAATGATCGCCATTCACAAAGCCGGTTACGAAGCCGGACAAAATGTATTTTTAGCCTTAGACGTTGCGGCCACTGAATTATTTAAAGACAACAAATACACGTGGGAAAAAAATAAAATCACGGGCCAAGAATTACAAAGTGTTTATAAAAAATGGTCTGAAAAATTTCCGATGGTCAGCATCGAAGACGGTTTTTCAGAAGACGATTGGGAATCATGGGTTTCAGCCACAGCCAACATGGGTCATACTATGCAATTGGTGGGTGATGATTTATTTGTGACAAATCCAAAAAGATTAAAAATGGGTTTAGAAAAAAAAGCAGCGAATGCATTACTTGTGAAAGTAAATCAAATCGGTACGCTGACTGAAACTTTTGATGCCGTGAATTTGGCGCAACGAAATAAAATGAAAACAATCATGTCGCACCGATCTGGCGAAACTGAAGACGTCATCATTGCAGATCTTGCAGTGGCATTAGGTTGTCATCAAATTAAAACGGGCAGTCTGTGTCGCGGTGAACGAACTGCGAAATACAATCAGTTGTTACGCATCGAAGAAGACTTGGGTGGTATGGGAATTTACTGGGACAAAGCTGGTTTTAGATAATGAAATTTTTAAAAATATTTTTCACAACAGTAGCCGCATTTTTAATTTTACAATCAGCACATGCCAATGTTATCGGAACGGAATACCAAAATTTTAACCCGACCTATTCGGGTTTGGATTTTACAACGGTGCAGTCGTCTGAAACGTTAAAACCGTGTCTGTGTAATATCGGTTTATTTTTTAATTATGCAAAAAACACGCTGACATATTCAGATACATATTATCAAACGAACACAGATTTAAAAGGTCAGCGTGCCAAGGATTATTTGATCGGTGCAGATCTAAATGCAGGATTTGGTTTAACAAAAAATTGGGACATTGGTTTGTCGTTGCCATTTGTTGTTTCGGCAAAAAATGATGATCCGTATGGCGTCAGTTATTTTGATCAATTTGGTTTAACCGAAGTTCGCCCAGCGACAAAATATCGTTTTTATGGTGAAGGCGATGACGGTGGTTTGGCTGTGATTCTTTCTGCAAATTTTAATACGATTGAAAAAAATCCATTCGCAGGAAAAAATCCAGGGCCGACTGTTAATTTAGAACTTGTGGGCGACACAACAACAGACGGTGGCACAAAATTAGCTTGGAATTTAGGTTATCGTTTTCGTAATTCTGGTGCGCAAATTACCAGTGCCGATTTATCATCTGGTATTCAGCCTCCGTTTGTACCTTTCAAAAGTAGTTGGGTCGCATCACTGGCGATGGCAACAGGTATTGATGCATTAAGTTCAGATTTTATTGCAGAGCTTATCGGAAGCCATTCGGGTAAATTCAATGAAAGCGATACAGCACGAACTGCGCAACAAGCATTAGAAATTAATTTGGGTCTTCGTCATGATGCGACTAAAAAAATAAATATTCACGGTGGTCTTGGTACAAAATTGGCGAATGCACAAGCCAGCCCAGATGTTCGCGCGTATATCGGTTTGAATATGAATTTTGGTCCGGTGTGTACACCAAAACCGTCGCGCGCCACTGAATATCCAACAGCTATTGTTGATAATACACCGATCGGCACGAACACAGCGACATCTTTATCAATGCCAGTCACAGCAAAAAATATCGAAGCTTACAGATATAAAATTGGATCTACTCCGGTTATGAACTGTTCTGATGAATCAGGTTACTCAGATGAAATTCCAGGTTCGATGTCTGTTGATACGGACATCACAGAAATTCCTGATGGTGGAATCACATTGTGCGCGTTAGCAAAAAACACAAGTGGAGTTTGGCAACCATTATCAAAACCAACAATTTACAATTGGATCAAAGCACGAAGTAAACCCGCGGTTATAAAATCTGTGGCGACACCGATTGCGATTGTTTCAAATCATCCGGTGGGTGATTCAGAACAAACAGAATTAGATATGCCAGTGACAGCTGTAAATCCGATGGATTACCAAGCCTATCGTTGGAAAATTGGATCGACGCCGCAAATGGATTGTACAGATCCGTCAGGTTATTCAGATGAAATTTCGGGGACGCAAACTGTGATCACATCGGTGAAAGATATTCCAGATGGTGGAATCACAATGTGTTCAGTTGCAAAAAATAATGGTGGAGTCTGGCAGTCATTTGGAACGCCAACCATTGTTCGTTGGAATAAAGTTGCTGCCAAACCGAACCCAAACGTGATTCAAAAAAATGGATACGAAGTTTTTAAATTAAGCGCAGAAGTGTTGTTTGATTTCGATAAAGACAACATCAGATCAGGTGCACAGCCAGAGCTTGATAAAATTGATCGTTATTTAAAAATTAAACCGTACCGCAAAGTCATCATCGAAGGTCACACGGACAGTAAGGGCGCTGATGCGTACAACATGAATTTATCGCAACGTCGAGCTGTGCAAGTTAAAAAATGGTTGATCGAAAAATACGGCGTCGACGGTTCAAAATTTACACCCAAAGGAATGGGCGAAACTGTTCCTGTGGATACAAATGAAACCGATGAAGGTCGTCAGAACAATCGCCGTGTCGAGTTTAAGATTTATAGATAGATTGCCGATTTTTCATGAAATAACAACATGTATACGTCGTTATTTCATGCTTTAGATACATATGTATGTCGTTATTTCATGCTTTAGATACATATGTATGTTGTTATTTCATGAAAATATGATAATATAGATGCATGATTAGTAGAAAAATAGACATTAAATCAAATATAGAAGAAATGAGTGTTTTACTGCTTGGTCCTCGCCAAACAGGTAAGTCTACATTCATTAAAAACCAATTAGATACGGATTTTATTAAAATTGATCTGCTTGAATCAGAAATTTTTCGTGATTATCAGAAAAATCCAAACCGACTTAAAGAGGTTGTTTCTGCAACCGAAAAAACATTAATTATCATTGATGAAATTCAAAAAATACCTGAGCTGTTAGATGTTGTGCATTCTATTTTAGAAGATCGAAAAGATCTTCGATTTTTACTGACCGGTAGCAGCGCAAGAAAACTAAAAAAAAATACGACAAACTTATTGGGTGGCCGAGCCTATCCAATGCTTATGCATCCGATCACCACACATGAATATTTAAATTCAAATTTAGATTACGATATAAATAAATTAATTCAACATGGCGGATTGCCGTCGGTGTTAACTTCAAAAAATCCAAGCCAAAGATTAAAGGCCTATATTGGAATTTATTTGCAAGAAGAAATCAAAGCCGAAGGCTTCGTTCGTAACCTTTCAGATTTTTCAAAATTTTTAGATGTCGCAGCGCTGACAAATTCAGAACAGCTTGATTATAACGGCGTTGCCAGCGATGCGCAAATTTCTGCGCGAACGGTATCGGCGTATTATCAAATTTTACAAGACACACTGTTGGGTTATTTGCTTGAACCTTATAAAGAAACTAAAACACGCAAAGCCGTAGCCACGCCCAAATTTTATTTTTTTGACGTGGGAGTAGCGAATCATCTGTCGGGGCGTGAACGGCTTGTTAGTGGTACGCCGGAATATGGCAAGGCTGTTGAGCATCTGGTCTTCACAGAGCTATTGACCTACAAAGATTATTTAAATAAAGAATATAAAATTTATTATTGGCGATCGACGTCACAGTTTGAAGTCGATTTTTTAATTCAAACAAAAAATTCAAAATGGATTGCAATCGAAGTCAAAGCTTCTGGCCGAATTGATAAATCTGATTTTAAAGGAATCAAGGCGTTGAGTGATGATTTAACGTTAGAGCGAAAAATTATCATTAGCCTTGAGCGTGAAAGTCGCCGTACCGAAGAGGGTTTTGAAATACTTCCGATGCAAGTTTTTTTTGATCATTTGTGGGCGGGGAAGATTTTGTGAATTACTTTCCGTAAGTCGATTCAAGCGGTGACTTACTTTCCGTAAGTCACTTCGATCACATCACCTTGTTGTAAAATAAAATTTGTCAGCGTTACAGTTGTGCCGACAGCTTCGAATTGATTTGCTGATAAAGCTGTCGAAACGTTATTACGGCGAATGCTTACAGAAAAAATACTTTCATCATCAGCCATATTTGTTACGACGTAACTGCGGTTTGCTACGTTTTTGATAAACGTTGAAACGTTCGCTAAAATATTTGAAAAACTAGCGGCACACAATGATTCAGCCACAGCGTTCGACCCTAAATTCGTGGTCAACTGTTCATATTTGGCGCCGTAACTTTGTCCTGATTGCAAAGCGCATGTTTCTCCGCTTCGACGAAATAGACTGGCGAAAATAAAACCAGTACCAAATAATTCATTTGATTTGTTAATCAGTGCAGCGCGAAGATCCTGAGTTTGATTTGCCACAACATCGGATTCAATCACAGAAGTTTGCTGGCTGGCAGCGCTGACAGAATTCGATGCAACAGTTTGCTTTGTGCATGTCGTTGCCACAGCTGAAAATCCAGCGGCTGAAACAAAACTATACAGATTTGAATACGTTTGATTATTGTATGTTACAGAAGATGTGCATAAATTTTTTGTTGGGATTGACCCGTTATCACCCAAATCGGCACCGTAATAATTAGCCTGTGCCGTTTCATAAACACATGTTGAAACATGTTGTACGGTGTAACCTAATGTTGAGATTTGATTTAATGTCGCATTTAAATCTGCAGACGAACAATTGCCAGAACTTGCAAAGTTATTCACAGCAGGTAATGGAATTCCCCATGTAACAGGGTACCAAGAAACAATTCCATCGCGATCAACTTTGTATTCTAAAGTAATACGTGCACGTTTTTGCAAATAATTGTAATAGACGACTTGCGAATTATTTGTCGTTTGTTGATACGATGATAAACATGTTGAATATGAACTGGCATCATTTTCATCTGTTAAAAAAATCACAGCAGCTTTGTCGCCGGCATTAAAAAAACTATGTGCTGAATTATCAAAAAGCTGTCTTGCAGCAGCGCAAAAACCTTCTTCAGAATTTGATCCATTTGTTCCGACGGATAAAATTGAAGCTTTGACTTGATTTTTCAATGTTTGAAACTGTGTCGAATTATAATTTTGCAATGAACGCAATGTTGTATGTCGGTTATTTAAACTGTTGGTCACAGTGCTTTGGATGACTGTTGGAGAAACGTTTGTTGTTGCGATGTCGTAATCTATTTGGTTATCAGGAATACCTGAGGTTGAAACAATTTTGAATTCAACATTTCGGCCTTGCAGAGGGTTTAACAATGAATCCATGGCATTCGCTAATTGAGTTTGTGATTGGCTCATAGTGTATGAATCGTCCACAACAATTAAAATTTTCATGTCAGCACTTTGCGGATTAAAGGCGGGGTTTATCACAATGCTTTTCGTGACGACGTTTCCTATATTTGCAATGGGTGCGACTTGTTTGGCTTGATAATTGACCTTGGCGCAGTTTTGAAATACCGAAGTAATAAAAATAGCAGCTAAGAAAAACAATCCAACGAGGCTTAATTTTTTTTGACGATTCATAGAGCACCCTTTTTCATTAATTAAATTTTAACAATCTCTAATTGATATATGACAATCTTAAATCGGGATTTTCGGATAGATTCTGAAGTCATTTATCGTTTTTTTACCGATAAAATCTAATTTCGGGTATAATTGATTACAGCGTATGAAAATGAGACACAACGAACTGTTTTTAGATAACAACAATAAGTTTATAGTCAGATCCAAAGATTGCATCGGGCGCTATTCGATGTGGCTGGATCATAGTGATGTGAAGTTTACTGATGTTTACGGTAAGCAAAATTTTGAATTCAAACCACACCGAATTTTATTTTTAGTCCCACTGTACAAAAAAGATTTATTTTTTATGCGCACTGAAAATTCAATCGGAATCATCAGTGAACAATTTATGTATTGTTCTGTGTCTGAAAATATACCTAAGCAAAATTTTTGGAGATGGTTTGCGACATCAATTTTGTATTATATTCCTCGATCAATCAGTTGTTGGTACTTTTTAAGCTCGTTGTTATTTCGATTTCAAATTTTATCGTTGTATAGTTTATATGTTATTCCGGTGCTGTATTTTTTATTGCAAAAAACCCATCGTTCGTATGGAATCAGAAAAGTAAATTTAGCAGAGTCGCTTTATTGGATAATTCTTTCGTCTAGTTTTTATTGTCTTGTCAGATTTTAAATGCTCAAATAGATCATGATCCAAATTCAGCGATATGCTTTGACATTTAAAAACTGGTTGAACCAACCACAAAAAGTTTTTGTGACGTGCTTTTTCGTTTTAATTATTTCGTTATTTTTGAATGGCACAGTTTGGAAGGTTTGGGGTTTGTACCGCGATCAAACGGTGATCAAAGAACAAATTGCAACATCCGATCAAGCCACAAAAAACTTTGAATTACAGATGTCGCGAGCCAAAGACGCCACATTCATCGAACACCAAGCTCGTGAAAAAATGGATCTGGTCAGTGAAAACGATTTGGTCTTTGTTTTTCCTGAATAATTTCAGATTAACGCGCTGTTTTTAAGCAAAATTGTCTTGAAAAAACATAGAGTAATAGCTCTAATTAATATCTATGAAAACAGAAACAGAAACAAATACAAATATTTTAAATTTTTCGACATTACATTTTCATCTAGGTCTGACTCGTACAGAGCTAAAAAAACGTTTATCTATGGGTCTTATTGACCCACAAATTTTAAACAATCAAATCAATGAATCTTCAAAAGAGCTGAAACTGAACGCATTGTGTGAATCATGGATTGAAGCAAATTCTATGGAGCAAGTCGATAAACACTCTGTGTTTGACCGGATGTAAAACTCGACAGTAAACGTCAGTTTACCGGATGTAAAACTCGACGTCTTACAATCTATAATGTAAATCATTTGGATGAAAAAAATTTATTTGGTTGATGTCAGTTCGATGTTCTTTCGCGCCTTTTATGCGATTCGTCCGTTAAGCTCAACAAAAGGCGTTCCGGTCAATGCGGTCTATGGTTTTATTTCGATGATCGCAAAACTTTTGAAAGAAAAAAATCCAGAATATATTGTTTTTTGCTACGACAGAAAAGAACCTTCATTTCGTAAAGACCTCGACGTAAATTATAAAGCAAATCGCACAACGATGCCTGACGATATGCAAGTTCAAATGCCATACTTAAAACAAGTTGCAGGTTTGTTCGGAATTGCCGATCTGGAAGTCGCCAGTTTTGAAGCCGATGATTTGATCGGCACCATTGCTACGCAAGCTGCGGCAGCTGATTTCGAAACCCACATTGTCAGCGGAGACAAAGATTTTTGTCAGCTGATCAATGAGAAAACTTTTCTGTACGACACGATGAAAGAAGTCGTATTTACACCGGCACTAGTGAAAGAAAAACACGGCGTTACTCCGGAACAATTTATCGACTATCTTGCGATCACAGGTGATACGTCCGACAACATCCCCGGTGTCGCGGGCATCGGGCCCAAGGGCGCAATTAAATTGATCGAAGAATTCGGCACATTAGAGCAAATTTATGAAAACATCGACCGCGTACAAAGTGCGGGGATCAAAGAAAAATTAATTAATTCCAAAGACAATGCTATTTTATCAAAAAAATTAGTCACCATCGTTCGCGATGTGAAAACAGATATGACATTGGAAGATTACAAACGAAAGCCTTTGAATGTTGAACCGCTGCGTGAATTTTTACAGGAATTAAATTTTAAAGCGTTCGAGAAAACTTTGTTAGGCGATACTAAATTAACAGCTCCTACGTATTCAGAGGCCGTTCTATCAACAGAAACTGTTTCTGTGCAAACAACAGAGCCCTCTAATTTTAAAATCGAAATCAAGCCATGGGATGCAGATGTTGTTCAGAAAAAAATAAATTCTGAAACATTTTTTATGTTTACACACAACGCAGACCTAGCCCTAGGATTCGGAACGGATTTATTTCATTTGCCACTTGTTGATATAAAACTAAATTTCTCAAATTTAAAGTGGTCAGGTTTTGATTTGAAAAATATTTGGACTCAACTGAAATTATCAATCGAGGATTTAAAATCTGCAAAAATTGATTGGGATTTGATGCTGGGGGCGTACACTATACGCGCCGCAGACTGTTCAGATTTGACTAAGCTTGCAAAAGTTTTTTTACAGAAAGAAATATCCGAAGAAATTGCTATTGGTGAAATGTACGAAATTATTTTGCAACTGAATGACTATGTTAAAAACGACATCGATCAAAAAAATCTGAAATCAATTTATGAAAAACTTGAACGTCCGATTATTCCTATTTTGTATCAGATGGAGCAAAACGGAATAAAAATTAATGTGCCCGAATTAAAAATATTTTCAGACGAATTAGGTACAGATATTTTAAGGCTGGAATCTGAAATTCATGAACTGGCCGGTGAAAAATTCAATGTCGCCTCGCCCAAACAATTAGGTGTCGTACTTTTTGAAAAACTGGGTCTGGAAGTCATTAAAAAAACAAAAACAGGCTATTCAACTGATAATGATGTGCTTGAACAATTAAAACATCCTATCGCAAATAAAATGATCGAGTTTCGGGAATATTCAAAATTAAAATCAACCTATGTTGATGCATTGCCTGCGATCGCAGATGCAAATGGACGGGTTCATACATGTTTTAATCAGGCGTTGACTGCGACGGGTCGTTTTTCAAGTACGAATCCAAACATTCAAAATATTCCGATTAAAACTAAAATTGGAAAACGCGTGCGCGATTCCTTTGTCAGCGAAGAAAATAAAAAATTATTATCGTTGGATTATTCACAAATCGAACTGCGTGTTCTGGCACATATGTCCAATGATGCGGGATTAATTTCAGCTTTCGAAGCAGACCTTGATATTCATGCGGCCACAGCCGCCGAAGTTTTCAATGTAAAATTAACCGATGTGACAACTGAACAGCGCCGCATGGCCAAGGCCGTTAATTTCGGAATTGCCTATGGTCAGGGCGTGTTCGGATTGGCTGAAACGCTGGGGATTTCAAGAACCGAATCCAAAGACATCATCGAAAAGTATTTTCAGAAATTTAAGGGCATCAAAGAATACATCGATTCAACAATCGAAAGTGCTCATCAAAAAAAATATGTCGAAACATTATTTGGTCGCAGACGATATATCGCAGAACTTGAATCGACAAATATGATGATGAAAAAATTCGGCGAACGTGCGGCGATCAATGCACCGATTCAAGGAACAGCCAGTGATCTGGTTAAAATGGCGATGATTGATTTATCGCGCGTAATTCAATCGTCAACTGAAACATCAGGCTTGAAGATGTTGTTGCAAGTGCACGATGAATTAATTTTCGAAGGTACTGATTCTGAAATCGAAGAAAATTTATCGGCGATTAAATTTAAAATGGAAAATGTTGCAAAATTAAAAGTTCCGTTGAAAGTGAATTACGCCGTTGGATTAAATTGGGGACAAGCGCATTAGATCGTATTATTGCGGCCGTGATTATTCGGTTTCCCAACCGACAACACGACCACCTTCGAAATACACAAACCGTCGCTCACGTTTGTAACCGCTGGGTGATGGTACATCGCGGGTGTATTTCCAACGTTCATTTTTATAAATTTCATTACCACTGTGATCGACGGCTTCGGGGTCACCCCACGATTTTTTAACTAAATCTGCAGTCATGCCAACAGCGATGTCTTGGGTGTCGACCAATTCCTGAAAATCTTTGTTTGATTTGACTCGTGACCAAATTTTATTTTTATTCACCCACGCTTGGCGCCCTTCGATGGAATCAATAGATAAATATTCAATTTTTTCTTTGTCAGTTTGTAAAAGTGGTAAAACTTTTGAATAATGTCTGCGGTCTTTTTCTGAGTCTAAAGTGCGTTCAAGTTCGCGCACTCGTCGGCGCTCTGAAACGGCAGAGCGTTCATCGTTTGTTAATCCGGCCTTAGGATCAAAACCCAATTCGTAAGCGTATTTTTCCAAATCTTTGTCGCTGGCCACAGAACTTTTAATTTGATTGTTCGGATCAACGATTCGTTCAGTCGCAATTTTTGTTTTATCAGCATCTGGTTTTAATTCTTCGCGATCAGCAGTTTTGATTTCATGTGAGCACGCGCTTAAAAACAGTATTGAGATTAAAATTTTCTTCATGGGTTTATTATAATTTTTTAATAGTGATATTCAATGGACGAAGGTCTGCGAAAAATTAAAAATATGGCACGCAACTTGTAAAAAGCGATATGAGTTTTGCTCATATCGCTTTTAGAGTACAGCGCTTCATTTTTTGAAACGAGGTACGGAATGCCGGATCAGTTCTTATATAGCTATAAGAAATTTCGTCGTTTATTAAAGTTTGCTAAAGAAGTTTTAGGTCTAGTTTTACTATTCTTAGAGTTTTTGCGGCGAATAAGTATGAAAGCTCACTTTTCAAAGGATTGATTTTTCTATCAAATTCAAATAGCGTTAGGATATGTCTGAAGAACAAACAAACATCGACAACGAGATGTTAGAAATTGATTCGCTATTATCTGAAGAAGATCCCGATTTCATTAAGGGTCTGAGCGAAATTAAAATTGATAATGCGATGTTTGATTTATCATTAATGGATCAGGCTTT
>CANBND010000040.1 GCA_947370945.1 Pseudobdellovibrionaceae bacterium
CAATATGAATATCGCAAATCAAATATCAGCTCTAGGGTTAACTTCAAGCGAAGATAAAATAACATTAGGTCAAGTCTCGGGATCATTGTGGAACAAAGAAAGCTTAACCGAAGGGCAATTAAATCACCATGTACACATCGTCGGCGCCAGCGGTTTTGGAAAGACCGTTTTATTAAGTCATATTGTCCGCGATCGCATCGCAAAAAATAAAGGATTACTTTTCATAGACCTAAAAGGTGATATCGACACGATTGAAAAGTTTATGGCTTTTGCTAGAAAACATAACCGTGAATCTGATGTTGAAATATTTTCTATTTCTGATTTCAGAATTTCAAAACCATATAATTTAATTTCAGAAGGTACAGCCACACAAATTCGAGACAAGATTATGGTTTCACTTAATTGGTCAGAAGAGTTCTATAAAAATCAAGCGGGTAGTTATTTGTTAAAATTATTAATTGGCCTTTGTTGGCTACGTGATAATAAGAATTTGAAAGTGACACTGAATACAGTTTTAAGTTGTACACAAAAGCCAGATTTTTTAACTGCGCTATCGGATTTAATACCTGAATCAGAAATCAAATATAAAAACATGATCGAAGAATGTTATTTCTTTTTGGTTACCGCCGACAACTTTAAATCATTACAAGGTTTACGAACTCAGTTAGAAAGCCTTATTTTATCTGATTTTGGCGAACTGATCTCATCCACAGAAAAAGGCATAAATTTATTCGATGCGATTCAAAACAACAAACTGGTTTTTATATTCTTAGATTCCAGAAGATACGGAGAAACTGCGAAATCTGTAGGAAAATTTATTCTGCAAGACTTAAAAATGGTTTCAAGCCGCATTGATGCCGAAGTACTAAAAATAAACCGAAAACCTTTTTGTGTGATCATTGACGAATTCGCAGATCTAGCACAAGAAGATTTTATCGGTTTTTTAGACCGCGCGCGAAGTTCAAAAATCAGTATTATCATAGCACACCAAGAAATTTGTGATTTACAAAGGATCAGCCCTGAATTTGCTGGCAGGCTTATGGGAAATACATCAACGCTATATGCGTTTTTACAAAAGCGACCAGAGTCTGCAGAAATGATTTCAAAAATGGGTGGAACTAAAAAAGCTTGGAAAGAAACAGCCCAAGTAAATCGGACCTGGATTTTTGAACACAGAACAGGTGGTAAATCTTTGCGCGAAGTCGAAGAATTTCATATTCATCCGAATGTGATTAAATCATTGAGTGTCGGCAAATGTGTAGTTGTGAAAAAATATCCGACTGCACGGGCTTATTTGGTGAAGGTTGATCGTGAATAGCACTTATCAAGTATAATATTCTTTTGATACAAAATTTTGACTCAACATGAGTCATTCAAAAAAACAATTCAAGTGCATTCTGTTTTCATCCGATTTGTGTTTCAACACTAAATACTATTTATTTACTTTAATAACGCACGTTGCAGGAGACCACCTCATGTTTTTGTCGAAATTTAAAATTTCAGGGCTGTTCTTTGTTTTACTTTCGACAATAATATCGTTATCAGCTTTTGCAGAAAATAACGAACGCGAACATGACGAGGATCGTGACAACAAATGTAAATCAACATCTGTCGTTCAAGTAAAGCCTTATATTGTTATCCTTGGCCCTGCGGATTTAATGCAAGTTCGCGTAAATCTTGAAAACTATCAGCCAACGACTAAAGAAATCAAAAAATACGAAGTCAATTTTGGTGATGGTTTTATTACGATCAATAAAACTGATGTTTATCACACTTATACTGCTAATAAAAAATACGCGATTACTGTAAAAACTTGGGATTCAAAAAATGTTCTAAATACCTATACAGAAAATATTGATATCAACTCAATGTTTGTGGTCAATGTTTTACCAAATACAAAAGTTTTAGTTCCAGTCGTTGTCGCTGACGAACGCAAAATAAATTTAAATTTAACCGATGCACAAGCTTTAAAGTTATATAAAATTTCATTAAAAAAAACATCACAACCAATAGCTAACCAAAAAAATAAAAAATGTTTTCGTGATTACAATGTCGACCTGAACGGCGTTGATATTTTTAAAGAAGATGAGATTAATTGCAATACTACAATAATTGAAAAATTTGTTCGTTTAAATAAAGCAAATAAACTGCGTTTTGAAGCAGAGGAACCCAGATCAAAAAGTAAGTTTTCAGTAGAAATTAACGCTGTTGAACTTGTAGCACCGAATCTAGACACGACTCCACCAATCTTAACTTCAAACATATTTCCAAATGCCATCGTAAAAAATGGACTTTTACACATTTCAGTGAATGAAGCTTCGACGGCAACAACGTATGTTTGGGATAATCAGCAAAATTTATTAAACACACTGACTGCAAAAGAATTTGATTTATCGCTGACTCAAGGTCAGAACAATTTAATTTTACAATCCATTGATTCAAGTGGAAACAAATCAGCGTATTTGTATTTAACAAATATTATTTTTGATAACGTCCCAGCAGTTTTATCGACAACGCTGTTAACGCAGTATATTTATAATAGTTATTCACAGACGGTGTCATTGATTGTAAATTCAAACGAACCATTACAGCAGCTTACAGTAAATAACCAAAATGCGTTGATGGTGTCGCCTACATCATTTCAGTTCGAGATTTTAGTCAATAGTCCGCAGACTTTAAATTTAAACGTCAAAGGTTTTGATCTTGCTGGTAATGAGACCATTTTAGCGTTAAATCCAGTTTTTAATATTGATAATATTCCTCCGAATATTTCAGTGCCATTGGCATCAAATGCGTTTACAAATAGTTCGAGTTTTACTGTTTCAGTCACTGATAACTCGACATTTAGCACTCAGGTTTTTAACAATGGCGTTTTAGTAGTAACTTCAACTCAGAATTCATTCTCAGTGCCTTTAAGTTTCGGCGTAAATAGTTTTCTTATCAAATCAACAGATAAATATAATAATATTTCAAGTATTTCTCTGAATAATATTACTTACGACAATCTGCCGCCGATTATTTCTGGAAATAATCCACAAGATTTTTATTTTAATTCGTTACCGCAGAATTTAAGTTTTAGTTTTTCATCAAACGAACCGCTTCAAAGTTTTCAGATTAACGGTCAAGACATTGTCGGATCAAATCTGCAATACGCATACAATTTTTCTGGAACGACATCTGGGGTAAATTCATTAATCGTTAAAGCGATTGATTTAGCCGGAAACGTTACAAAGCAAACAGTTTCTTTTAATTTAAATTTGGACGTGACAGCTCCTATTGTCTCAATCGGTGCAATGCCAGCATTAACAAATAAATCTCAGATTTTGGCTTCGTTTGTTGTAACCGATGCAAATTCAACATCTACGACCATCAAAGTGAACGGCGTAAATGTTTCAACCGTGTCTGAGAAAAATTTTAGTTATTTAGTCAATTTATCAAACGAGGGTCAAAATACTATCGAGGCAGTTTCTACGGACATTGCTGGGAACGTTTCACAGGTTGCCACTGCAAACGTTAAAAAAGATTCAACGCCTGCGGTTTTATCAAATCTTTTGCCTGTTGATAATGGTATATCAAAATCATTGGTGCAAGACGTATCAGGGATCTCAAACGAGCAATTACAAAGTGTCAGCGTCAACGGACAAGCTGCGACACTTTCTGCTGACGGATTAAGTTTTCAAGCGAGTATTTCATTTTCTGATTACGGAACAAAAATTTTAAGTATTGCGGCAACTGATTTATCAGGAAATATTACAAATTCACAAATCAATGTCATTCTTAAAAATTTAACTGCTCCGGTGATTACGACAAATTTAAAAAATGGTTATACCAATGTCGATCAGATTTCAATTCAAGTCAGTGGTGATGGATTTAGTAATCTGCGCGTAACATTTAACGATGTCGATTATTTTAACGAAGCAACAAGCACTTTTGTATCAACATTTCCGTTTGGCGACGCTGAACATCGCATAGATGTTTATGCAACAAATTCGGCAGGGCAAGAGACACATAATTCATATGTGACAACGCTTGATACTCGTGCGCCGTTTATTAATTTAAGCGGTATAATTTCAAAAACGACACTAGATTCTGCAACTATCAGCTATAACTTTTACGATACAACGCCAACAAGATTTCGAGTGATTGCAGATCAAGTCACTATTTTTGATACAACTGAGTCTCAAGGTAGTTTTGAAGTTCCACTGTTAACTCAAGGCGTGCATACGGTCAGTGTGTTTGCGATAGATTCTGCAAACAATATGTCAGACCCTATGACCTTTGAAATTTTAAAGGATAATACAAATCCGATTGTAACAATTTTATCTCCTGCAAACGGTGAGTACGTTGATGGAAATCATTTTAAAGTCAAAGCACGTGTTGATGATGCCATCGTAAGTATGCGTGCCAACGGTCGTGATATGGTTTGGAACGATACCGAAGCACTTTGGGAGATGGATCTATACGCAGGGTCTACAGAAGATTTTGCAGTCACAGTTGTTGCAACAAATACTTTAGATTTGATTGGTGAAACGACAGTGATGGTGAAGCCATTATTAAGTCCACTTGTTCCAGCACTTCTTGGAATTTATGAAGATGCAATTAACCATAAAATGTTGGTCAAAGGTGCTGCGGGTTCGACGCGTCCATTTTTAAATTTAATTGTAAAATCAGGAATTTTTAGTCGAGATCAAGTTCAGGCCGATAAAAACGGAAGTTTTATGATTTCGCTTCCGATCAAAGATGAATATACAGTTTTTGTAACGGACCCTGCTACAGGGCAGGATACGAGTTACAAATTAACGAGATACAATCAGCAAACAATTTTATCAGGTGTTGTAAAAGACAATAACGACAAACCGTTGGCTGGTGTTGCTGTAACTATCGGAACTGATAATATGCAAGTCACAACAAATGAGGCTGGGGTTTTTGAATTTAAGAAAAGTGATTTTCCAAATTCAAGAGTCACTGGTGATCAAGTTATTACAGTTGATGGACGAAATGTTACATATGATCCGGCTATCGAGAGACCTAAGAAATTTTCTGTAACAAAATTAAATTTCTCAATGTCTTACAAGCAAAATAATGTCATTCAAAATACAATTTATTTATACCCAACATATCAAGATACGGCGACGAACTTAGGTGCTTCAGGCGGTGGTGAAATCACAAGTCCAGAGGCACAAGGCGTAGTGTTGTCTGTTCCCTCAGATGTAAATGCAGTATTTCCGTCTGGTGCGGGTTCTGAAACAGTTTCAATGTTCACAACGATTCCTGAAAAAATTACGATGAAGCCACCATCTTCAATTCAGGCAAAAAATATTATTGTGCTTGAACCCAGCGGTACAACCTTTTCTGATTCTGTGGATTTAACAATTCCAAATTTCTCAAGCTTTCCTCCGCAAACAAGTATGTACTTTTTGTTATACAATTCAAAAACCGGCGAATGGGAAATCGGCGGAGCTGGTAAAGTAACTGATGATGGTCAATCTGTGAAAACAGATGCAGGAAAAGGAATCAGACATTTTTCTGATGTGTTAGCGATTCCAACATCCCCTGATATTTTAGCTCATAATTTGCCAAATAAGCCAGGGGCAGATACGTTCAGTGGAGCAAACGCCACGAAAATAGAATTGCCATCATTTAAAGTTCTTGGAAACTCAGTTTCACCAAGCTTAATTTATAAAAGTGCTTGGGCAAAGCCATCGACAACGATTACAAATATTTTTAATTTTGCTGAAAGTGACATTGCTCTTGATCCTTTTACAGACAGTCAGACGCAAAATGTAAAATATATGGCCGCAGAAAGAAAATGTTGGCTGAATTCTTTAAGATATACCGATTGTCGAACAGACTATAAGGAGACTTACGAGGCAATTAAGATTGATACAGAGTACACAAATTTAAAAGCGATGATTTCTCCACAGCGTGTGGACATGAACTTAGTCACAGCAGACATCAACACACCAGTGCGTTCGTTCACAAATATTCCGCGATTAGCACAGCTTTCAAATTTTTTTGAATTAAAAAATGCCAATGATCAATATTTGCCGACAGGATTGTATCCTTACGATGCTCACTACACAATTACTTATGATCAGCTCATTATGGGTACATCAAGAACCCAATATTACAGCCAAATCACAGGTGCTGTTGATGAAACAAAGCCTTACGAGCGAACTATTCCAAATAAAATTTTTGGGACTGATTTATTTGAAAGTTTATATGTACAAAATTATAGAAATTCTGAAGTTGGTCAAGGTTGGAAAATTGGTGGAGTTCAAAAAATTGTAAACCCAAATTCAAGTAAAATTATGATTGAAGAGGGCGACGGAGCGATCAGCACTTACGATTTTGATAATACAATTTCTACAGTGGTTAATTTTGACGATATTAACGGAGATGCAACTGCTGGAATTTCTTTAAATGAATGGCCAAAATTTACATTTACAGATAAGACGACAAAAGAAATTAAATCAGCTTCACCAAGTGGTGCAAGTTTTAACACGAATGTTATCGGTAGCGAGCCACTTGTTCAGGGAACATCTTCAGGTCATACATACACTCAAACTATTTCAAAAGGCGCACCTTATCAGGTTTATGTCTGCGATCACAGAACATATTTTCCGGGTGGAAATATTTGTGATACTTACCATTACGATACGGCGTATTCTCAACTTCAGAATACAAGTTGTTCGCAGAATAATTTTACATACAAACAAGATTCTAGACCTAGCCAATTTATTTCAACAGCTAATGGAGCCTATGTTTTAGATAGCGTTCGACATTCGTTGGGTTATGTTGAGAATAATCAGTATTCAAATCTTGTTAGCTCTCAAGTGAATATTTCACAAAATCAATTTGTGGGTTACGCTGTTCCAATTACGACAACGCCCGATCCATTTGATTATTATAGAAATTCTGATTCTCAAATTTTTAATAATTTCTTAAATTCATATTCAGGTGTTACAACAACATCCGCAAATGTTCGCAGTGAATCATTTAATTATTTTGCAGATTGCAATACAAATGCTGTAGTTCAAGCATTCACGTCAGGGTCTGATATTTATTCAACTTCTGAATTAAATAATCCATCTGCGATTATTGTTTCATCAGATCCAAATATTTTGATGATTGCCAATACAGGCCGAAGCGTAATTACGAGTTTTAATGTTTCAACAAATGAAACTCTAACTGTTGCTGGAAACGGTACGGCCAGTGACACAGGTGATAATTTACTTGCTGTGGATGCTGGTATTGCAAATCCAAAAGGGCTTGCCTTTGATAATCAGGGAAATTTATTTGTTTCAACAGGCATGGGATATATTCGAAAAATTACAACTGATGGAACAATTACAACGGTCGCTGGCGATCCGTTGAATGGATTATACGTTTCAGAAGCTGACCCATTAAAAATGAAATTTAATAATCCTTACGGGTTAGCTTTCGACTCTACAAGCAATTCGCTTTTTGTTGCTGATTCTGGTTATAATCGAATTGTAAAAATTGATTTTAATACAAATATCGCAAGCACAATAGCAGGTAATAGCGGTGGATCGTCTGACGAAGCATCAAATAATCCGTTAAAAATTTCGTTATCAAATCCAACTTTTTTGAAAATTGATTCAAATCGAAATTTAATTATTGTTGATTCTGGAAATAAAAAAATTAGACAAATGAGTCTTGATAAGCTATCTGGAAATACTGAGAAAAAATATTTGACATCAATCAAAGATTTTTCGTCTTTAGTTAAAAAAACAAACGGTCAATTCGAGAGATCGTATCGTGATGGCAGAAAAGAAATTTTTGATGCCCAAGGAAAAAATATTCAATCTGTTGCGGCAAATGGTTTGTTCGTAAATTTTGAGTACAACGATCAGAATTATTTATCAAAAATTACTTTTCCAAATCAAGATCAAGTTTCTTATCACTACTCGTCTGGCAAATTAGATTCGATTACTGACATTGCCGGAAGGGTTACGTATTTCAATTACAATGGGCTTGGTCAATTGACTTCAACCGTTTATCCCGATGAAACAAGCAAGCAATTTGAATATGATTCAAACGGTTTGATGACCAAAGAAACAAATCAAAAAGGTTTTTATAAAAACTTTGAATACAATCAATTTGATCGTTTAGAAAAAATTGTTGACGCTTCTGGTGCAGAACTCGCAATTAATGATTCGGCAACCAATGGAATGTCTTCAAAATTAGCGGACGGCTCCGTCGCTCCGAAAAACAGTGGCAATAATAATGATGTGATGGTTGATCCAAACGGAAATCAAATTTCTTTTACAAAAGATATCGATGGATATTTGTATAAAATTACTGATCCGCGCGGTAGAACAAAAACTGTCAAACGTGATTCAGAAGGAAGACCTTTGGAAATCACAGATGTTGATGGATCATTGGTTCAGAATAAATTTGATTCAATCTATGGTGATTTGATCGAAGCCAAAAATGTCACATTGGGAATAACTGCAAAAAAATCTTATAATGTGTACGGACAGATTATTTCTGAAGTTGATCCCTACGGAAAAATTTCTGAAAAACAATACAATCAAAAATTGCAATTGGTTTCGCAAATTCAACCTGATGGAAAATACAGTCAAATTACATACAACGCGTTGGGTTTAGTTACTATAAAATCAGACTACAATGCGGCGGGTGCTTTGCAAAGGCAAACGAGCTATGAATATAATCAAAAAGGTCAGCTATTAAAGCAGACAAATTTAGATGGAAAATTTTCGACATATACATATGATATTTCTGGAAATATTTTAACGAGCACTGCTAACATAGTAAATTCACAGACTGCCGTAACTTCGTTTCAGTATGATTTAATGAATCATCTTAAAAAAGTGATATCGCCAAAAAATGAAACTACAGAATATAAATACTCTAATACTGGTGAATTAATTGAAATAAAAGACAATAACGGCAAAATCAGTAGTTTTGAATATAATGAAAAAGGTAAATTGGTAAAACGAACTGATCCGTTAGGTTTAGTTGTTAGCATGACCTATGATGCCAATGGCAATCTTTTATCTGAAACAGATGCTGCTAATCAAGTAAAACTGTACTCATACAATTCAGTAAATAAAATTACACAAATTCAGACTGTCGATGATTTGATTTTATACGATTACAATTTAAAAGATGAAGTTTTAGGAATTTCAAATAGTATTTCTAGTGTTCAATTAACACGAGATGCAAAACAAAGAATTACTTCGGAAACTGTTGTTGGAAACTCCCAAAATATAAATTACCCAAGTCATGCAATTAGCTACGATTATTCGTTGAATGATTTAAGAAGGAGTATGACGAGTTCATTTCAAAGTATTAACTATTTTTACAATCAAAATAATTATCAACTGACAGGAGTTCAAAACAGTTTTGGAAATAGTTTTGCTTTTAACTACGATGAAGCAAATCGCCTAACTTCAATGACAAGGCCGGGTTCTCAGACTGACTACTCATACGACGTCGGAAGTAGTTTAACTTCGATCGTGCATTCTGCAAACGGAAATATAAAATCAAGTTTTGAATATCAGTATGATTTAAGAAATTACATCACGCAAAAAAGAAGTCCATCTTCAACCCTGAACTATAGTTACGATTCCAACGGTCAACTTACAAATTCAAGCAAAGTCGAAAATTCAAGCGACAACGAAGCGTTTTCGTATGATGCTCTTGGAAATCGTTTAACGAATAATGGAGTTAGCTCTGCATATGATCAAGCAAGTCAACGGATTCAGGACGACGGATTTTACACGTATCTTTACGATTTAAACGGAAATATTTTAGCAAAAAATTCAAAAATAAATGGAATTAGTTATTTATACGAATATACAGCTTTAAATCAAATCAAAACGGTAAATATTTTTCCCAATGCGAACTCAATCAGTGCTTTGAAAAAAATAAAATATGCGTATGACCCATCTGGCCGTAGAATTTTAAAAAATGTCATTGATTATCAAGATTCGAATTTAAGTTATACAAAAAAGTTTTATTTTGATGATACAAATATTATTGCAGAACTAGATTCCGACAACAATTTGCTTGCGACCTATACGCATAGGCCAGAAATTCACGATGATATTTTGTCAGCTAAATTTTCAAATTATGCAGTGTCTCCATCTAAAGGTGGAAATGCTATCAGCGAAGGTCAAGTTTTATCAGACAGGATAGGTTCTGTTTATTTTGTGAAAGATCATGTGAATTCTGTGACTGAAATTTTAGATGCAAGTGGAAATATTATTCAAAAATATGAGTACAGCGCATTTGGAATGATAAAGAGTATTAAAAATTCTGCAAATCAAGTTGTAAATTTTCAAGACGCACCGATCAGAACAAGTTTTACATTTACTGGACGTGAATATGAGCCAGAGACAAAGACATATCATTTCAGGGCCAGACAGTACGATCCTAGCATCGGTCGTTTTTTACAACAAGATCCAGATCCCGGAAAAATAAAATCACCAAGGTCACTTTTGACAAAATATGCGTATGTAGAAAATACGCCAACAATGTTTAATGATCCGACAGGGAAATTTTATATTCCCAATCCAGACTATGCTCATGGAAACTATTGTGGTTCGGGAGCAACTGGTGGCCACGATGATAAGTTTGCTACAGATATTCCCATTGATGGTTTAGATAATACATGCAAGCTCCACGACGCAGCATACGCAGGTGATATTTGGAGTCCGAATACAAATGATAATTTTTGGAATCCAGATTACAGCAAAATGGAAGCTAGATTCAGAACAAATACGAGTCTAGTTTCTGAAGGTATAAAACTAGCTTTTACAAGACCAGGCAATTTTTTAGATGGCATTGGTGTTGCCGCTTGGGGTGAGTTCTTAATTTTTGCTGAAATTGCGATACTAATGCCTTTAGAAAATATCTTTAGATTGTTAGGGCTTTAAAAATGAAAAATATTTTTTTTATTTTCTTAATGTTTTTGACGTCAATCAGAGCTGAGTCTAAAAATCTTGTAAACTTTTCTGCGGCTACAAGCGGTTCATTTGTTTCATCAGATCAAAATCCACCAACTATAGATATAAAATTCAGATCTCTGTCCGGCTTTAAAAATGAAAGGTACGAATCTAGTTATCAATTCTGTGATAACTTATGCTATTCAATTGGAATTGGATATTTTCATCAAAAAATTAATCTGGCAAAGTATAGTGAAATAAATCCGTCATATCTGGCTTTTCAACTAAATACTGATTTCATTTATTCGACTTTTAGAATGGCAAGGATGGAGACAAATAATTCAGAATTAGGAGTGACAGTTAATTTAGGAAACGAAAATTTAAAAATTGAACCCTATGCAGGACTGGCTACGGCAGCAACAACGAATTCATATATTGCAATAGAAGGTGGTCCGTATTTGCGATATAATTTTTTAAGTTTATCTTCAATTAAACTAGAAAGAATTTTTGTTGAATTCGGTGGACATATTGCGATTAGAAACAACAATGATATTACTTTAAATAATGAAACAATTGCATCTAGAGATATGGGTAAATTGACTATATTATTATATTTAGGGCTTGGGATTTCATTTTAAAATATTATTACGATGCTGAAAATATTTTGACAGACTTTGAGTTAATCGCTGAGGGGTTAAGATACGCCTTTCATAATCCTGCCGAGGGTATTGGCGTTGCCTTAGTAGGACGAATATATTTAGGGATTGAACTTAATTTTATTGTTGAATTAAATCGAAATTTATTGCGATTGATAGGTTTGTAGTATGAAAATATTTTTATTTTCGTTTATGTTTTCTTCAATTTTATTTTCTAATGAACTGGCGGTTAGTGGTGATGTATATATGCCATTTGTTCCGTTTGATACGAGTAAAGGATTGTCTTCACAGGATGGACCAAAATCGGACTATAACATTGACGTGTTATATTCGTTTAATAAATTTTTAATAGGTCTTGGATACTATCAATTTAATTCAATCCGTACGCAAAAAATGACTTCTATTCGACCATCAGCTGCTTTTATATCTGAGAATAATTTTAGTTACTTAAGTTTGGGTTACAAAGAGGAGAATGGATCAAAAGGTGTTTTATTGCTTTTGGATGTTGGTTCAGAAAAGTTTATTTTAAGGGATCAAAATTCTGCTGTATTAAATGATTACGTAGATTCATATTTGAGAATTGATGTCGGTGGTAAATATTTTTACAAATTTGATTTAACAAAAAACATTTCTATTTTTCCTGAAGTAGGTTTTTTCTTAAATTGTAAAGATACACGAGATTTTAGTTACCAAAACATCAGCTATGGCAAAACAGAATTTATAAACCATTCGATTAACTTCGAGTTGGTTTTTGGATTAGGGTTCGGATTTCATTAAAAAACGACTTAGTTGTTAATTTAAAAAAAACATGTCAAAATTAATCAACTAAGGATCTAGAAAATGAAAAAATATTTTTTAATTTCAATATTACTAATTTTAAATTTTGGTTGCCCAAAGAAAAAAACCGATGACCTAATATTGGCGACATATCCACAATATTTATTAGGGCAAGTGACAGGCTTGGGCAATGCAGGAGCTCCTCGCGCAGGTGTCGCTGTGGCATCGAATGCTGACGGTTCAACATTTTTATATTCTGGCGATCAAGATTCCTCTGGTGTCGGGGCTACTTTTTTTGCATTAAGAACTACTGATTCATTGAGCTCTAAAAATGGTAAAATGATTGGTGGATTATCTTGTGCGATCAGTGCTGATGGCAATACAGCGGTGGCTGGTGGTACAGATGGTGCCAGAGTTTATATTCGGAGCGGTTTAGCATGGGCCTTACAAGGGAGTTTGATTTACGGAACAGGCGAGTCTGGCAGCTCAGGTCAAGGTAAATCAGTTTCAATGAGTGATGATGGAAACACTATAGCTGTCGGAGGCTGGCTTGATAATTCGCAAATCGGTGCGGTTTGGATTTTTACAAGATCAGGCTCTGTATGGTCACAACAGGGATTAAAATTAGTTGGTACTGGCGTAGTTGGTTCGATAGCAAGACAAGGTCGCGCAGTTAAATTAAGTGGCGATGGAAATACTTTGGCCTTTGGTGGCCCAGAGGATAATTCGCAAATCGGTGCGGTTTGGATTTTTACAAGATTTGGTTCTACATGGTCACAACAAGGCTCAAAATTAGTGGGTACTGAAAATACTGGGACATCCTATCAAGGTGTCAGTCTTGCGTTGAGTACAGATGGAAATATTTTAGCCGTTGGTGGAAGCGCTGATAATTCAGCGGCAGGAGCCGTTTGGATTTTTAATCGAACGAGTTCAGTGTGGTCGCAGCAAGGTTCAAAAATAATTGCAAGCGGAGCCATAGGTAATTCAAATTTTGGTTTTTCAGTTTCTCTGTCCGGTGATGGTGGCACACTTTTGGTCGGCGCGCCACTTGATGATTCAGCCAAAGGTGCGGCATACATTTTTCAGCCATTAAATGGCAGTTGGACTCAACAAGTAAAATATGAAAAACCTTCTGGCGCTGCTCAGCCAGCGGGCATGGGTTCAGCCGTTGCACTGAGTTCACAGGGGACTCACGCCATTGTCGGAGCGTTCACAGATAATTTCAATTACGGTGCTGGCTGGATTTATTATAAATGATTTTTAATCCTATCGGAAAATTTATTTTCTATTATTTTAATGTCTTATTAAGTCCGATATTTTTCTTTTGGGACCTGTACAAATACAGAGATTATAAAATTCGACGAAATACCGCATTGATTTGTTTTAGTTTGTGGATCGTATTAAATTTGACTGTTTACTATTTTTATTTACGCCATCAAAAAACACATCTTCAAACTAATTCAGATCTGATTGTTATGCTGTTGTCTTTTACAAGTTTAGGTTGGTTTTTTCGTGGAGTCATCGAAGGTTATGCTCCGACAAAATTTAAAAATGATTTTTATCAATCCGAAGAGTGGCAAGAACTACGAGTTTTAACTTTGCGCAAATATGGCCGCATCTGCATGTTATGCAGAGCCAAAGATACAGAATTACATGTTGATCATATCAAGCCAAAATCAAAATATCCGCATTTGGCATTAGACCCAGATAATTTGCAGGTGCTTTGTCGCCAATGCAATTTAGGAAAAAGTGATAAGTTTAATTGGGATTTGCGGGATTAATATTTTGAGTATTTTCTAAAACAACGTCGAATCAAACGGAATTTTTTCGCAAGACATTTTAAAAAATAATTTTGCAATTTCAATGCAATCTTGAACTTCGTCTGTACTGATGGGCTTATCAATTGATTCTGGATATCTAAATTCAACAGCGTATTTTGATAATTTATCTGACCGCTTTAAAATTTCTTCAAGATCTGGATAAATCAAAATTAATGAATGGCTTAATTCTTTGATATCATGAATTTTATCAAATTTAATTTTATTGTAAGCAAGTAAACCTTTGATACATTTTTCAATGACCTGTTGGCAATTAAATGTGATTCCGCGGTACATATCCAAATGGTTAAATGTATGTAGGGTCGTTGCGATCATAAGATCATCTTTGGCGTATTTAAACCATGCATATATGATCTTGGTTGGCTTAGATGAAATCAAGCTCTAGACCTTCTGTGTAAGCCGTATGCGGGATTGAGCTGAATTCGTCTTTCCAGTCGTTAAATTCAGCTTCAGTATAAATAAACAAATCAACGGCACCGGCCGTATTCCAAAGTAATTCACGGGCTTTTAATACCCGATCACGTGGTTCAAGGTCTGAATCTTTAACGACAAAAAATAAATCATAGTCACTGCTTACGCTGGCTGTGCCTTTGGCGCGTGACCCGAACAAATAAACTTTTGTCGGATTAAAGACAGGCTTTAAAACCGACAAAATTGAATTTAAATTTTCATCTTTGTAATTTGAAACTTCCAACTGATCCACCAAATAATTATTTAATCACAGCCCAAGTTTTAGTAACCGCTGATTCGGTCAAAGCTTTAGCGACTGCGGGATCAATCTGATTTAGATTTGTTGGCAATTTAATTTTTTCTATCTGCCATTGATTATTAACCAGAGATCCATAGCCCAAGCGAATTTCGTTTTGATTTTGACCGAAGTTAAAAATAATTTCTTGAGCATTTTTATTTAATTGTCCGTTCAGGATACGTTCCATTGTACCTGATCCGTTTCCGGCAAAAACATTTACAGAAAATAAAGTTGTTAAAATAATTAAAAATTTCATTGGACACCTCCGTTTAAAACGGCCTTGTTTGTGAGTTTAGCAAAAGATATCTCGCTGGCAATAATTTCAGTTAAACCTAATTTTTCAGCTTCTTCATTCATCTGTTTGTACAGCTCAATGAATTTGGGCGTGTATTTAGATAACAATGCATCATTTCCTCTGAAAAACTGAACTGTAAATTTATCATTTGTTGTTAAATTAGACAAAATTTGCGGTGCTAATTTCGTATGAGAATCTAATAATTCAGCCTTTGTTGTTTGAATGGGTGTGACCTGCATCCAATTAAAAACTGGTTTGTAAGTATTGTTTTCTTTTTTAATCAGCCCCAATGATTCAAGACCTTCAAATGCTTCGACAATTTTATCGACCGAAACATTTAATTTCTGAGACGACCATTTCGGCGAGGCATTGAAATCGGGACATTCAACTAAACATTGAACGGATCTCCAGATCCAATTTCCCAGCCACTGATTCGTTTGAAAATTTTTAGCGTCTTGCTGGATAGTGTTCGTTGTGTTTTGCAATTCCACTGATCCTCCTTTTTTATTTTAGTATCAATTAATAATAATCTTTAAATCAAATGCGTTTCTTTTTTAATAATGTCTTGAACTTTTTGTGGCAGCGGTTTTTTTGTTGTTGCTGTTGTTGCCCACGCTAGTTGTTTCAAATATGTCTGTTGTCCCAGATCGTCGATGCTTCGATACATATATGTGATGCAATCGTAAACGTTATCTACTTTGGCCTCGTCGATATCGACAAACTTTTTTGTTTTCTTAGAAATCATTTCTTCAATATCCAGACCAAGCTCTTTCATAACTAAAAACAAATTCGGAGAACTGAAATCACAGTTACCGCGAAAAAATCTGTTCAACTGTGACGGAGCCATTCCAATATTATCAGCGATCACGGATTGTGATTTACCTTGGGTCTTTGCAAGCAGAGCTAATTTTTCGCCGATGGTTTTTGCCATGTGTATTTTGTATTCCTTGGAATTTGCTGTTGATATGTGCTTTTTAGTTAAAGTAATTTCTTAACGAGTTCAATAAGAAATTAACTTATACGTCAATTAATTAACGTATAAGTTAAATACTTAACGCGTAACAAGCTGAAATTACTGATAATTTTTCTTTACATCAAAAATAACGCAGGATATTCCTGCTTTCACAGGGTTATTGAGATCATCAAATCTTAAAAACAATGTATTCGATTTTACGAATGATACGGGTTCAATTTAATGAAACCGGCAGAATCCGAAAATCGGACTAAAATTTACAAATCAAAGACAAAATGTGTCTCTGGAAAAAGGAAGATCGCGAATGAACGAAAATGGCCGAGTAAGCACTTTTTAAAAAAATAAATTCAGATAATTTGCAATTAGCCAAAAATGATTTCAAAAAAATCACAGGCTACTGCTTTGTCTGAAGTTCAAAAAACAAAATAATAACTAGCAACAAACGGAGGTCTAGTATGAAAAAAGCAAATATGCTTTTCAGTAGTGTCTTATTGTCAATTTTAAGTTTTAGCGTTTTAGGATGCTCTGACAAAGATGTATTCAGTAAAAATTCAACGGATAGTAATCAAACTGTTCAAGTTGAAAATTTATCAGCGGACACAGTCAAATTTAATACGGTCGCAACAGAGCAGCCAAATAAATATATGGTCATCATCGAATGGCCGAAAAATTTGGGAGCAATTAAAATTTTAGCAGACAGTGCAGTGATTTTTCAAACGTCCGGAAAAATAACACGATTTGAAGACCATTGCGACGGCGGAAAAATTATTAATTATGAAATTCAACAAATAAATTCTGATAATTCAGTATTAACTCAAATTACCAATAAAACTTTGGTGCCGTTGGATTTGATCATTTCTGGAAAAACCGTGTTAACAGATAATTTGAAATTCACTGGCGGGCGATTATTTTTACTAGGTGGAGGTATTCTTCAAACTACAGTTTTCACTGTTAACATTGATGTGGATGAAATTATTTCTGACGATGCCAGCATTGAAACGTATGCAGCAAATCAAAAACAAGTATTTGAAAAATCAGGTGCAAGCGGCGGCAATGTGACCTTAAAAGCCAGAACTGCAACTGGAAAACTAACGGCTAACATGCGCGGCATCAGTGGCGGTGATGGACGTGGATCTTTGTGCTGGACTGCATTTAGTATGAATTGTAATGCTTCCAGCGGAGGCGCAGGTGGCGATGGCGGATATTTCACATTAATTTTAAACGAGAATAAAAACTTTGTATTTAGTCGCAGCCTTGAAAATGGCATCGGTGGAGCGGCAGGAATTGCTTGTGCATACACTGTTGAATCTGGACAACAACCACAACCATATTTAATTTGGGATTACAAAAATGGTTGCGAAGGTCACGGTCAAGGAAAAGCAAACGGTATCGCTGGTATAAATGGAAAAGGTCAGATTTGTTTTAGATTAAAAAAAGAAGATCCTTATGCCTGCATCTAAAATTTTCAGTTTAATCATAATATTTTTGATTATCAGTTCATGTGCAAGCGCGCCCAAAGAAAAAATACTTAAAAATATGGTGATCGGTGCAGTAGC
>CANBND010000041.1 GCA_947370945.1 Pseudobdellovibrionaceae bacterium
CAGCTATTTTTTGACTCAACCTAAGTCAAACCAGTGGATCTTTGAAAATTTGAAAAATGCATTTTTCTGACAATAAAACTTGGTTTTAGGTGGTCCCCATGGGACCGGTACGCCGACGAAATTGGACCCTTTTAATCCCGGCGCCTACAGACAAATTCACCATCAATTCCATGAGGCGTTATTGATGGCAACATGCAAGGAACTTGCTTCGTCACACGACTCTCCTTTTAAATATGATTCTGTAGTTCGTAGTTCCACGAACTACAGCGAAAAACTACAAGAAACTACAACTCCCATTATTTCGCGACATAATCGCACATAACAAGAATTATGATACGATTTTCGAACTTGTAAGTTATTGATTTGATTAAAAAAGAAAAAGCAGCTTTTTTCAAAACTGCTCATCGTAAATTGGTGGAGGTGGGGGGAATTGAACCCCCGTCCGCAAGTGTTCCATAGAAAGGCGCTACATACTTAGTTCGTATTTTATATGTTGGTTGATCTTCTACGAACAAAATATCAACCAACACTCCCTCAGTAACTCTTAGATCATGCTGCTAAAGAAAACCCACATGATCGATCCGGCATTGTTTGACAGACGTTGAATCAACACCGGCGATTCACCCAAAATCCGAAAGCGGCCTAAGCTGCTAAAGAATAATTATCGTTAGATAATATAAATTTGCACATTTTTAACGAGGTCCTCATGCGCCCCGGTATGCTCCTCTTACTTCACTGCCCACGTCGAAGCCAGTACACCCCCGTCTGAATTTTCAGAACACTTTTATACTAAACTAACTTTGAAAATTGCCAAAGATTATTCAAAAAATCGACTAGACTACCGACTCTATTTCTAACAGCGAATTTCACTTTTTATTAAATAATTAACATTGAATGTGCTGGTGTCACACACGATTGATTAAATTTTGATGCATAATATTACAGCTGCTAAACAACACAACCTAGACCTTTTTTCATGTTTTCATAGGTAGTTATCAACTGATTCCACAGACTTTTCCACAATACACATGGTTTTCCAGTGGCGAAATGGCTCTGAAATTAAATTTCAGAAATTTGAAACAATCTATATTTAGTTGTTAATATTTACGCATCAAATTTTTTTGATGCGTTACTTACCGGAAATAACTGCAGGTTCAATTGATAAACTCGATCGCCTTTTTCAGACATTCTGGCGATTGAATTTTCTTTGTGTAATGATTTTCGCATTTGGCGAAGCTTGAATTTAATTTCTTCAAATTCTTTCGCTGTTAACGACATCGTTAATGACCCGAATTCGCGATCAGAGGCATCGTCTTGGTACAGTGATTCAAGCCCCAAATACATGAGCTGCATTTGCAATTTTCTGATCAACGCGGCCGGAATTTCTTCGGGAGCTTCGGTTGGTTTGCCTTTTTGAATTTTATTTGTTTCAGTATCTTTGACCAATTCGCCGCTGGCCAACAAAGATTCAAGCGCATGATTGATTTCTGTTTCAGAAGCCTTGCCACGTAATAAATGTTTCAACTGTGGAACATCAAAATTCACACCCGATTGATCCACCAGCGCATAAATAATCCAACCAATCCAGTTCGGAACTTTTTCAAAAACTTTGCGATCAAATTCACCGTGTTTTAATTTTTGATCAACACGATATTCAGATAATTTTTTTAAAGCATAATTTCTGTCTGCGGGATCTTCGCACTGATTAAAAATCGCAAGCAATTTAAATTCATCGCTTTGTGCTTTGTTAAAACCGCAGGCTCTGGCAAATTTTAGAACCATATCCATCGACAAATTTCTTTTGCCTTCGATAATCATTTTTAAATAATTGGGTGATTTAATATCTGCTGCTGCAGAAAAAATCGCGTAATTATAAGGGCGCAGTGATGATTTGGTTTGGTCTTTTTTAAAGTGATAGAAATCACCTAAAAATAAGCGGTAATCCATGTAATCTGACAAAATCGGCATTGCAACAGAAGCTATTGAATTTGCTGATTTTTGATTTAACAAAATTTCTGAATTTTCCATATGACCACCTTAAAAAAATGCCCTCTATTTTTTCTCATAGAGGGCACCAATTCACAACATAATTTATAACAAAAATGACCGCTGAAAATTTAGTAACGGCTTAAGTGAATCACAACAGATTCAATCGTCATGTTACCGCGAGTTTCTAAAATAATGCTGTCAGCACCTTGGCCAATCACCGGACGACCACTTAAATAAATCATCTGTGATTGTGTGTAGCTTCCGCCATTAAACTGAACTGCACCCTGTTGAAAACTGTTTATTAAAATCTGAGCGATCGCTACGTTATAGTCAGCATGACCACGGATTTCGATGCTTTCGATATGCTGACCTTGATACTGGTACATGTTGATGTATTGAGTTAAATCAACACGATCATTACCGTACGTTGAACGATAAATATTGATATCAATACGATCTGATTGAGGTTGTGGTGGATTGTATCCGCCGCCGCCGTTACCACCGTTATTAATCATTTCAACTTCGACAGTATCAATAATTGTTGAACCTGAAATTGCCAATTGCAAACCTGATGAACCCAAAATGATTCTTGAATTCGGCATCAAATTAATTTGGTAACCTGGGTTCACTTGTGAAGCAACGATGCGACCATTTGATAACAACTGCGCAACAGTTTGCGATGGGCTGTCAGGGCGAGTTTGTGCGCGAACTGCAACGACTTCCCAACCACGGTATTGTGAATCTAAACCTGCCATTTGGCTGATCGGTAAACGCTCGTTGCGAACTGAGCGACCAATATAAATTTGGCGAACTTCGCGATTTCCATAAACTGGATCAGTTGGGTAACCAGGGTCTTGAGGATATCCCGGATCTTGCGGGTAACCTGGTTGCGGAGGCGGATAACCTTGGTGTGGTGGTTGATGATGACCGCCACCATTACCCGGCTGTCCTGGGTAAACTGGATTGCCGTGCTGATCGCATGGGCCGTATGGATTTTCGCAATAGTGCGGTGGGTTTGGTGGCTGATTTCCACCACCGCCATGACCCGGTGTTAAATAAGCGTTTGCGACAGAAGTCATTGAAACTATAAGCACTAATGACTGTAAAATATTTTTCGAGATCATAAATTTCCCCTTAGTTTTTGTTCGTTTTTGGTTATTTTAATTTGTACAAAGGGGTAGAAGCAAAACACGGGCCCGAATTTTCGACAAAAATTGGAGCCAGTTCGACATTATTTACAAAATATTTTCAGAGAAATTTTAAATAAAATTCAAAAAACTAAAATTTAGGAACAGCTGCTTCAAATTTTTGCACATCTGCAATCGATAATGTTGCTGGCTGAACTCGTGATATATCCATCCAAATTTTTGAATCGGCTTCGTTTTGCGAAAAATTCAATAACAAACGCAACTGACCCAAACCATTGTTCGCAACCAAGCGCACACTTGATAAAGCCTGACTTAATTTTTGTGAATTATTCAAAACATCAAAACTGCGGCCCAAATCAGAAATTTTTGTGACCGATGCAGAAACTGTCGTGCCTTTTTCAGCCGCCAATAATGGAACGCTTAAGCCCACGGCCTCTTTATCTTTAGACATGACCAAAACACCCATCGCAGATTTTCCGTTCAATACTTCAAAAGATGAAACTTGGACGTAATCAATTTTTTGCGCAACGGCAGCACCTGATGTTTTATTTAAAATATATGATTTCCATAAATCAAAATTTAAATTCGGAGCCGCCGCTTGTTCGTTTGTATAAATTGAAAAATTATTGTCAGCATATGTATTTCTGAAAATAATACGCGCATACGCCGTTGAAAATTTAATTTTAATATACGCATTCTGGCAACCACCGTCTGCATCCAGACATTTTAAATATCCGCCTTGAAATTCAAGTTCGTTTCCAGCAGCTGAAACAGATGTTAATTTCATCTTGTCACCGTCGGCTGTCGCCTTGAATGAATACAATTGATTTTTACGGTTGATGTCTTCGATCAACAGATCAACATTCATTTCGCCACTGGCAGATTTACGCATTTTTGCAGATGAAATTGCGCCTGCTAAATTTTGATTTAATTTTTGCTGATCCGCACTGACTGTTTTCGCACGCGCTTTAAATTCTGACATCAATCCGTCATTGGCAGATGATGTATAATTTAAATCTGCAGATTTACCACCGGTTTTAACGGCTTCGGGTTCATCAAATTTTAAACCCACAGCAGAACTTGCATTTGGTGCAACAGGTTGCTGACCGCCAGCTGAATCTGCAGGGCCCGATGTGGGTTCTTCGATAATTGTAATGCCGTCATTTGAATTTGGATTTACAGGTTGATTCGGATTTAATACAGGCACAGGTGCGCCCGCGTTTTGATTATTAGAATCAATGTTACCAACGACGCCGTCTGGATTTGTTGGCGTCGGTGCACCATGCAAAGTTCCTGATGATGTTGATGATTCAGGACGAGTTTTTGTGGGCGGCGTTGTCGTTTGTGTTGCCATCGTTACCGCTGCTGGAGTGGGCTTGGTGTCTTTGCTTTTTCCGCATGATGAAAATGTCAGCGCACTTAATACTGTGACTGAAATCAAAAGTGGATTTAATCGCAAATTTAAAGCTGGCTTCATCATTAAAAACTCCTGTGGATAAATTTATGTTCAATGTTTTCTAAAGCAATGCCGATACCACAGTTTTTAGGCCTTAAAAGTTCTATATCCGTTTTGACCACAATTTTTAGATCTATTTTTGAAAAAATTGCTCGATTGCTTTTAAGTTAGCGAGTACATTACCCCAACGATGTCGAAAAATTTTTACCAGCTTGAACCCCACCTTATATTAGACTGCGTTGAAAAACATGGCTTTCAGCCCACCGGCGAAATTCAACAATTAAATTCGTACGAAAACCGCGTGTTCGACATCCGCTTAGAAAACAAAGAAAATACACCGCAAAATGTGCCTCAAAATTTAATAGCAAAATTTTATCGCCCCGGCCGTTGGAATTTAGAAACACTTTTAGACGAACATCAATTTGAAATCGAATTGAAAAATGAATCCCTGCAAGTCGCCGCTCCGTATATTTTAAAAAATAATTCAACGGCAGATGTCGTTAATGGTATTCATTATACATTTTTCGAAAAAATTCGCGGCCGCATGATTCAAGAATTTTTGCCGAATGATTTTTTAAAAATGGGCCGCTGGATGGCGCAATTGCATAACATCGGCGAAGCCAAATGGGCCGAACACCGCGCTACACTGGGCCCTTCGGCAGATCACAAATGGGATTTACTAGATCAAATGTATGATCATGTTGCTGTCGAAGTTCGTACAAAATATTTTGATGCCGCTGAAAAAATATTTTCAGCACTGGATGAAAAATTAAATGATCATAAATTTTTACGAATTCATGGCGATCTGCACCGTGGAAATATTTTAGAATCACCCAACGGCTTTGTCGTTGTCGATTTTGATGATTTTGTTAATGGGCCTGCGATTCAAGACGTTTGGATGATGATGCCCGATCAAAATTTTAAAGACAGTGTTGAATTCGAAAATCTTGTCAAAGGCTATGAAGACCTGCGCCATTTTCCGCATGAACAGATCGAATTAATTCCGTTGCTACGTGGTTACAGAATGATTTCTTACGCGGGTTGGATCATGAACCGATGGAGCGATCCCAGTTTTCCGAAATTGTTTCCCGATTTTGGCAATTACACCTATTGGGCCGAAGAATGTGAAGCTTTAACGAAAATCGCCCACTTGATTTAAGCAGGCGATTTGTAAATATTAATTTTAATTAAAAAATTATTTCTCGGTTGCCGCAGACGCAGTTTTTTTGTCTTCTTCAATTTTTTTATCAGCCGCAACTTTTTTGTCGGCTTCTAATTTTGCGGCTGCTGCTTTTGCGTCTTCAGCTTTCTTGTCAGCAATTTTTTTATCTTCAGCCTTTTTGTCTTCGGCTTTTTTATCCTCTGTTTTTTTATCTTCGATTTTTTTAAGGTCCGCCTCTGTTGTCAACTGCACACCCAAAGCTTGTCTTAATAATTTAACATCAACCTTATCTTTTAACAGATGTGAACAGCCCAACATTTGCATGTTTGAAATACCTGCCGAAACACCCTCAGATTTTTCACCGACTGAAACCGAAAAAGCAATTCCAACAGCGTTGATGTTTTCTGGTAAATCTTTTTTGTCAACGTCTTCGACCTCTAAGGCGCTTAGACTGATTTTTCCTTTTTCTGAAATTTCAGTCGATGTGCCAACGAACGAACAAACTACTTTTTTATCTGCGTAGGCTTTTTTTAATTCAGCTTGATCAATTTTAATTTCACCGCCAACGATAAACATCTTGAAATTTAAATTCTCAGATTTTAACATTTTTTTCATATCGTCAGACATAACCAATTTCGCAGCTTTAAAATTTTCAAAACTTGATAATTGTTTTTCGAGATCTTGTTTTTTTAATTCTTTTTGATCGTTATATAATTTTAAATACTCAGTCTTTGTGCCATCTTCGTCGAACAGCTGTTTTGCGACGATCAAACATTGTGTTGTGGCTTTATTAATGACAACATCTTCGTTTTTATTTTTCGGATTTTTATATTTACATGATTTTAAACTGACTTGATCAAATTCTTTGCCCATATCATCACACAAAGCTAAAACTTTTAAATAATCAGATTTTAATTTTTCAGGGCTTGCGGCTGTTTTGTTTTTCTTAACAAGCTCTTCAACACGAACAGCTTCTGTTGCGACGGCTGCATAGGATTTATAAACTGTTGACGGACAATCCGCTGCAAGTTGTTTGGCGGCTTTTGTGTCATCACCGCTACCGACTTTGCTTGTATCGCCACTATTTGATGTTGATTTTGAATTTGGATCCGTTGGATTTCCGGTTGTTGTATTTGCTTTTACGCCGGTACGGTTTTGACCTTTATTACAATTCACCATAAAAAATGACGATGCTATTAATGTTGAAATTAATAGGTGCGAAGAATATTTGGCTGCATATTTTGGTTTCGATGTCATAAAAGTCTCCTTTTGAAAGTTTGTATTCATACCAATACATTTCAAATACAGAACCAGTCTTGATCTGAGACAGTTTTGATGTTTAAAACCGCTGATTTGCTTTTAAAAATTTGAGCTCATAATTTAAATCCTTAAAACGATTCAGATCTGACTAAATTGTTAACACATGTCAGATTCATTTTTGTGAATTCAGACTATTTGCGGCGAATTCTGCTAACTCTGGGCGTTAATCACTGCACCAAGCACACGACTATTATAAACCTCTATGTGGCTGGGTCCCATACGCTAGACTGGTTAGTGAATTCCGCTAGGTCCGGAAGGAAGCAACGGTGTCTGATCGGCTAGGCGATATGGGGTGCTCAGCTCTTTTTTTTGTTTTAATAATTAATATTATTAAAACATATTCGAGGGGCTCATAAAAAATGTCTTATCAAGTTTTAGCACGAAAATATCGTTCGCAATCTTTCGATCAACTGATCGGACAGAACCATATTTCGCAAACCTTGATGAACGCCCTCAGAAATAATCGATTACCCCACGCCCTTTTATTTACAGGCTTACGCGGAACCGGCAAAACTTCGTCAGCGCGTATTTTAGCAAAAAGCATTCGCTGCACAAATGCCACAGATTTTACGCCGTGTAATGTTTGTGACAACTGCACATCGATCACTGCCGGAAATTCAATTGATGTGATCGAAATCGACGGAGCTTCAAACAACGGTGTTGATGCAATTCGTGATTTACGCGATAGCACGATGTTTATGCCTTCGTCGGGAAAATATAAAATTTTTATTATCGATGAAGTTCACATGCTTTCAACCAGCGCGTTTAATGCGTTATTAAAAACACTTGAAGAACCCCCTGCTCACGTGATTTTTATGATGGCCACAACGGAAGCGCATAAAATTCCTCAAACGATTTTGTCACGCAGTCAGCGTTTTGATTTCAGACGAATTCCGATGAAACAATTAACTGACCACTTAAAAAATATTTGTAAGCTTGAAAACATCAAAGCCGACGAAAAAGCCCTTTGGCAAATCGCCCAACAAGGCGATGGCTCTGCTCGTGACAGTATTACTTTGCTTGACCAAGTGATTAACTTTTCAAAGGGTGAATTGTCTGAAAAAATGGTCACTGAAATTTTAGGCTTAACAGACCGATCATTAATTTTTGAAGTTTTTGAAAATCTTGTTCACAGAAAAGCTGAACAGATCGTATCAAGCCTTGAAAAATTATCACTAGCAGCAACGAACCCGTCATTATTCATGCAAGAAATTATTCGCCTGATCAGACATGCTCTGTTGATGAAATCAAACACCAACAATGTGCAACTTTCGATAGATTTGCCGTCGGAAGAAATTGAAATTTTAAAAAATTTAACCGCCGGCTTATCTGATGCTGATTTACACATGCTGTTTGATATGTGCTTAAAATCAATGGCTGATCTTTCGCGATCACATGATCCCTTCTTGGTCATGGAGATGGCATTGCTGCGAATGGCACAAGCTCCACAAATTTTTGATATTCACAAATTACTGAACTCTTCTGCAAGCGGTGCCGCAAAACCAGCACATGTGACACAACCCCCAAAGCCTAAAGAGGAGCTGGTTTTAAAAACCACAACTCCTCTGAAAATTGAATCACCGGTCATTGAAAAATTCGAGCCCAAATTACCCAGCACGACGACTCTTTTAGAATTCGTTCAATACGTTAAAAATATCGAGCCTTTTTTGGGTGCAAAATTAGATAACTTGGCTTTAACCGCCGTCAAAGATCAAAAAATACATTTCGAAGTTAAAGAATCTTTTGGGTTTTTAGCAGATCAACTTATGCAAACTGACACATCAAAAAAATTGCAGGGTTATATTGATTCATTCTACGGCGTGGGTTACGCTTTTCAGGTACTAAAAACGAAAAATACAGCAAAAACTTTGCAAGCCTCGACTGTCGCATCGGCAGTAATTATTGTACCTGAAGCTGTGGCGCTGACGGCCCACAATATTACGGTGCAAAAAGAAGTCGATGCAGAAAATCAGCTGAAAGACACGTGGATGAAAGATTCGCGTGTACAAAAAGCCCAAGATGTTTTTAAAGCAAAAATGAAAGTTATTAGTAAAAATTAAAATTACACAGGAGATCTTATGAAGGGTTTTGGCGCAGGCGGAATGGCCGGCTTGATGAAGCAAGCAAATCAAATGCAAGCAAAGATGAAAAAAGCTCAAGAAGAAATGGCGACTCGTGAATTCACGGGCACTTCTGGCGGCGGCGCAGTCACTGCTAAGGTGAACGGCGATAACAAAGTTTTAGCTTTAACGATTAATCCTGAGGTTATGAAATCTGGCGACATTGAAATGTTACAAGATCTTGTGACATCTGCAGTGAACGATGCTTTAAAAACAGCGAAAGACGAATCTTCAAAAGAGATGTCAAAAATCACTGGCGGCATGAATTTACCGGGAATGTAATTTAAGTGTTACAAATCCCAGCTCTTGAAAAATTAGTTCATGAACTGAGTCGCCTGCCGGGGATTGGTCCCAAGACCGCCCAGCGGTTGGCGTATTATATTTTAAAATCAAAAAATTCTTATCCTGAAAAATTATCTGAATCACTTTTGCGCGTTCAATCCGAAGTGCACACGTGCCCTGAATGTTTTAATTACACAGACCGCGCAATTTGCAAATTTTGCGAAGACCCGCACAGAAACTCTGAAATACTTTGTTTGGTCGAAGAACCTTCAGACATTTCAAGAATCGAATCATCTGGCGCATATCGCGGCCGTTATCATGTTCTGCACGGAGTAATTTCTCCGTTAGAAGGCATTAACGCCAAAGATTTAAAAATTAATGAACTGATGGCAAGACTTGCTGCCAGTCAAAATGAAAATAATGAAAAACCAATTCGCGAAATTATATTTGCATTCGATGCCGACCTTGAAGGCGACACAACCGCTTTGTATTTAACAAAATCATTACAAGGCAAAAATGTTAAGATTTCACGTATCGCTCACGGAATTCCGATGGGTTCAGACATTGATTTTATCGACGACCGCACAATGGGCCGCGCGATGGAAAATCGGGTAGAACTTTAACGATGTCGTTATTTAATTACAATGCCAAAGAAATTCACTGTAAAATCGTTTATTACGGCCCATCATTAGGCGGTAAAACGACGAATATTCAATGGATGTATCAAAGCTTGGCTGCAGATCAAAAATCAAAATTAAGTGTTTTAAATACTGAAATTGAACGTACGATGTTATTTGATTTTTTACCGTTAGATGTCGGTGAAATTCGCGGATTCAAAACGCGGTTTCATTTGTACAGCGTACCGGGGCAAATTGTTTACGATGCAACCCGAAAATTAATTTTACAAGGCATCGACGGCGTTGTGTTCGTTGCAGATTCGCAAGCTGATCGTATGGATGAAAATTTACAAGCCTTAGAAAATTTAGAAAAAAATCTGTATCAACAAGGTTATCAAATCAAAGACATCCCGTTAATAATTCAGTACAACAAACGTGATTTGCCAAATGCTTTGCCCGTTTCAGAATTGCGCAGACAATTGAACCGTTTAAATTCAACTGAAATCGAAGCCTGTGCCTTTGAAGGCAAAGGTGTTTTAGAAAGTTTTAAATCTGTTTCAAAATCTATTATTCAAGTTTTAAAAGGCGCAGCCGTAGGTTAATTGGAGGAATCCATGTTCGATATCGTTTCAGAAATTAAAAAATTAAAAAAAGAAAAAGATTTATCAATTCTTGCACACTATTACGAAGACGGCGCAATCCAAGACATCGCGGATTACGTCGGTGACAGTTTTTATTTATCTAAAATGGGACAACAGACACCAACAAAAAATATTTTATTAGCTGGTGTTGTTTTTATGGCCGAAAGTGTGAAAATTTTAAATCCTGAAAAAACTGTTTTGGTTCCGGACATGAACGCCAGCTGCTCGCTTGTAAAGGGCGCGCCCTATCAAAAATATTTAGACTGGCGACTGGCTCACGCTGATGCTGTGTGTGTGACATATATCAATTCAAGTGCTGAAGTGAAATCAATTTCAGATGCAATTATTACGTCCAGCAACGCAGCAGAAATTGTTTCTGCGATTCCTGCGGATCGCCGAATTTTATTTGGACCCGATCAACATTTAGGTCGCTGGTTGTCGAAAAAATTAAACCGAGAATTTATTTTATGGCCTGGGGCTTGCGAAGTTCACGTTTTATTTAACGCCAAAAAATTATTTCAACTGACACAACAACATCCTGACGCAGTCGTGATTGCACACCCCGAATGTGACGAAAGTGTTTTACAATACGCAACGGTGATTGGATCGACCTCAAGATTATTAGATGAAGTCACAAATAACAAAACAACGAAAAAATTTATCGTTGCGACTGAAACCGGTATTTTTCATCAAATGAAAAAAAACAGACCTGATGCAGAATTAATTCAAGCACCTGTTCTGGATGAAGCCTGCGCGTGTAACGATTGTCCGTATATGAAAATGAATTCGCTTGAAAAAATTCACCAAGCACTTTTAACATTTAAACCCGAAGTAAAACTTGATGAAAATTTGCGATTAAAAGCATTTATATCATTAGATCGCATGATGAAAATCACTTCGGGCCAGAAAGTAACTTGGCCCGAAAAATTTACGGCACCTTTATAAATCGATGATACCGCAACCTATTGATCAAAGCCTGAAGTCGATCCAAAAAATGACCGGCGTTAATTTTTTAAATTTACATTTAAAATCTGAATTTGGTTCTGAATACGAAAAACATCGCACGTTGATCAGATCAGAAATCATTAAAAATCATTCGGAAATCTTAACTGAATCTGAAATTCAAAGTATTCAAAATCTGGAATTGCTTCCCACGGCTGAAAAATTATTTTTCAGCATTTCACACAATCAAACACTTGGCGGATATTCAGCTTCGAATGAAAAACACGGTTTTGATATTGAATTAAAATCCAGAATCAGTGACGCAATTATTTTGCGTGTATCAACACGTACCGAAGTTTTTGAATCACCCGATTTAAAATTTTTATGGTGCGCCAAAGAAGCCGCCTATAAAGCACTGAACAACAACACAGTGATTATTTCCGATTTAAATATTTGTGATTGGACGTCTCAGAATAAGACAGGACTTTGGTCCTATCGGGTATCATCAGCAAAGACTTTAGAGCTAAAACGAAACACTGGCTTTATTTTTTGTGATCAACTGCAAATATTTTCAATTTTTTTTCAATAACACCTCTTCAAAAATAAATATTTATACCGAGCCCTTAACTTTGGTCTAGGTTTCGCCGAACTGTTGTGTATCAGAGTTTCGATAAACGAACTTACGAACAGCACAAGGGGGACAGATGTCCAACGCAAACAGAAAATTCAGATCATCACCACGCAAAGATTTGGCGCAATTAACATTAGATTCTTTTTCATCTTTAGAGAATCTAGAAAAATTAGCCAAACACGGAAAAATCATCGAGGCCTCGACATCAGGAATTTTGATTCACTTTAATCGCGAAGATTTTATTAAAAAAGAATTGCGTACAAATTTAAATATCGATTCTTTATTAGGGCTAAAAGTGTATTTCAACATTCACGAAATGGATCTGGAAATATCTGGAAAAATTGCGCGAACGCAGTTTTTAGGTAAAAAGGGATTCTATGTCGCGGTTGATTACAGCTCGGATGCACCAGAATACTGGCGCGAATGTTTGATGGATTTACTGCCGTCTTAAATTTAAAGAAAAAATTTACAGATCGATAAATTTCGGAAGCCCAGCTTCACTGACCAACACAATTGAATAATGTGTTGGTAAAAACCAAGAAATTGCCTCTGCAACGCCGGTGTGTTCTGATGCTGGCGGATTTCCGATGGATTCTAAAGAAATACAAAAATCATAATTTTTTTCATCTATCGAAATCATTAAAACTTTGGGATTCAAAACGGCTTGATCACGAAAAAAATCTTTTAACACTTTTCGAACGTTTAATGGCAAATACGCCTCGGTCGGCGCGCCTGAAAATATTTTTTTATTTTGGTAATCAATTTCAGAATTTTCAGCCGCTTTGTTCGCCAGATCTGGCTGAATAAAAAAACCAGTTTGTCTGAAGTTCCAAATCATACCATACGAAAAAACATAATCAGGATACGGTTCACGTTTTGGATTAACGACCAAACCGATACCTTTGCCTTCCAACCAATGAAATAATTTTTGTGTGGATTCAATTTCATAATTCGCAGCTTCGGCGCCATCTGCAGGGCTTAACGTTTCGCAAATTATATACGGCCAACCGTCGGGACCTTGTTGAGGGTCTTGCGATAATAAACGAACTTGTTGTTCAGAAAAAGATTTAAAGAATTTTTCGTCCCATGAAAAATTTCGGTCTTGTTCAGCGGTTTTTAATAATTCAGAAATGTTCATAGAAAATTTACGCTCGCTCGCTTATTTTATTTGGTTTTGCAAAATCACAAATGTTTTAAATCCTTGCGTACGCACAACATCACCTTTTGCTGTTTTTTTCAAGCTGCCATCACGATTAATCACAGGCACTAAACCAGAACCCGCTTTTTGAACTGCTGAAAAAATCACTGGTGCAATAGAAGGATGCGATCGCACACAACCACCCGATGCACGCTTACCCAAGTTGGGCTCTGTGCCCGCAGGTGCTTGATGAGTCGCAATCCCCGATTCAAAAAATACAGCATAGGGCATCCATGTTTGCCATAAATTTGAAAAATAATGTTCATCCAGCGTATCAACATCAAAATAACCAACAGGTGTTCGTGACCAGTACGGGTGTTGCGAACAGTGATTTGTTTTTGGATCCTGACCGGGAGCACAGCCCTTTTCAAAAGTTTCACGGCCCGTAGAAATTTTTGTAATCAAAGCCAATTTGCCGTTCGTATACAAACGCATCGTTTGACGATCATTACCTTCGTTGGCTTTATTGATCACAATAATATTTGTGAATTCATTCATCCAAGAATATGTTTTAAAATCTGATTCTGAAAACGGACGAGCATCAAATTCAGGCGGCGCCGTTGTCGCATCTATCGATTGATCCCAAACCTGAGCCTGAGAAAAAATAGAGAAAAATAAAACTAAAAATACTGTTTTCATAGAGTCTCCCCGAGGCCGTGAAAATAGCCAACAACCGTGCATCGATCAAGCCCTCGAATCGGTTTGAGTATAATTTTCAATGTTAGCCAAAATTACGAGATTCGACCTGAATAGCCACCCAAAGCCCGTATAGAGCAGTATCAGCTGGTTTTGTGGCTTGCATTGCGTCTGGCATGGATCAAACAACACAGCTTAAAATTGAATTTTTTGAATTGGTACGAGCTCTAAACCAGTCAAATTTGAATATAAATCAAAAAACCGAGGTTTCTTTTTTTATTGAAACAACGAAATCAAAATCGATACTTTATGCGACAACGAATAAAAAATTTAAAATGCAATTGATATTTAAGAATCGCGGCTCGAGCTGGCAACCGTCAGGATTCACAGGTTTATTAAATCTAGAGGCCGAACTTGCGCAACTCTTTCAATCAAACAATCTAGAATTGATACAAAGTCATGACTTAACGAAAAAAAATTAAATCACTTATTTTCCAGAAGCTTGATTAACATTTGAAATTGTTCTTGAGCTGCTTTTTTGTCAATGGGGTCGTGGCATAAAAAGTCATCTATTGTGTCTGAAAACAAATTGCACCAGACGGTTATATTATCATCTGTATAATACAGTATTTCATCACCAGATTTTTCGTTACTGATATAAGCATACGGCCACTTTGTTTGTAAATTTTTATCGATTTTTTCTTGCTGCTCATTAGTCCACTCTGAATCATAAATTTCTATTTCAAATTCGGTTTCAGAATTAAAAAAGAAAAAGATGTGGCAATAATCCCAAGCTTGAATAAAATTTTTCAAATGATTTAAATTTTTTATACTTTGTTGGTAATCCATATTTACTGATCGGATTTTAATACAGTGATTTAAAACATCAGGACTTTTGTCAGCAGTAAAAATATTCGGTCGTGTGAATTTTTACTAAAAGTTTAAGAAACTTGGGGGGATTTTATTTTTAATTTCGCCGCTAGTACCATCGCCACCGATCGGGCCCTGCAGCCCATTGATGGCTTCTTGGCTAACGATTTTTACAGAGTATCCAGTGCGACCGCCAGTCACGCAATTTCCGGGTGTTGGCGGTCTGGGCGGAGACGCTGTCGGATCTGCTAAAGTTTTATAATCTTTGTTTACATCCGCAGAATCATTGCATGTTCCAAACAGCATCGAACCTTTGGTCTGAAGCCCCACACGGCCAACAGCACCCGAATCAAACGGAAAATCTTTGTAACCATTGACGTCCGTTAAATTTAAAAATGTCCAACCGGTCAATAGCGATGCGGGAGAGGTTGGAATGAATGGGAAATTATTAGGAGCACCGCTTGGCGCTGGTAAACCTTCTGTCTGCTTTGCAATTTGAATTTGATTCATCACCGTAGCGCCAACATCACCATAATCAGTTGCAAACGAAGCATTAATTCCTGTATTGTTTTTCAAAGCCAAAACAAATTTACTGCCGGACTCCATTCTGCCTTTATAATAATTATTATAAAAATCGGGTTCGATTGAATAATACGTTAAATCAAACTGATTCGGCGCAACGACTGACATTTCAAGGTTTTTAATTCGTGGTGATGTTGATAAAAAATCTGTGCCATTTGTAATATTTGACCAATTTGCAAATTTTAAATCTGATTTACCATCGCCAATCTTTGACCCACCCATAAGTAAATCGTGATATCTGCCAATATAATTTACTCGGGCAAGACCTAAATCATCACCAACGAAATTTGCGTAATTCATAATTACATTTTTAGCCGAGGCCTGCGTGGCAGCAGCGCCGACAACTTTTCTTAACGGTAAGGATTTATCGACTTGATCAGCCGCATTTCCACTGTCGCGCGCAGATACATCAATACCAGACTGCCAATTTTTAAAAAACCAAGGCCCTGTGCTTCCGCCAAATGGTTTTGCAAATGAAACAGCATTTAATTTTATAACACTGATTGGCAAAAACGGAATTTTAGGTTCACTTTGCGCTCTTGCGCCGTAGTATACCATGCACCAAGGATTTTTTTCGATCCCGATACTAAATTTTTGTATAAAGCTGTTGTGTATTTCTGTCGGATTTGTAACTTGAAACGAAATAACTCCGTTCAACGAACCATCTGGCATAACCGTATTAACGAACTGAAAATTATTTACATTTGCCGGATTGCTACAAGCTAATTGATAAAAGGCAATATACTGAAAAAGAATTTCTGAATACATTTGTGTTTTGCAGTCCGCACCAGCGGAAAAATCGTCTGATGAACCGTTCAACGTTTTAAACGTGCTTCCGACCGACGACCTGTTCGCCTCAGTCAGATTATTTAAAAAAGTATTTTTAGATCCTTTTTCAACCAAATCACCATTCAAATCTATAAATTTTGGACTTTCACTGTTTAAATTTGCAAATAAAGCGCTGATTGCTAATTTTTTTTTTGCAGCATCTAAACCATAACTATTTAAAAACTGAGCTAACATATTAGCGCTAATCCTTGTGCTATTTTTACAAATATCAGCGAGATTTGCATTGGCTGAAGCAATGGCGCCAGCAACAGCAGCACCAACATTTGCACCGGTAACTGAAAATGAACCAACTGTAGAAATACTAGGAATCACATTCGAAACGCCTGTATCTAGCTGAGTACAACTCGCTTTACAAAATGTTTCACCACGAGCCCCCCCACTCCAATCACCAAAGCCTATATGTGCCAAACAAAATGCAGGAACATCATTTAAATTAAAACCACTTGTCGGACACTTTGTGTCAACATTACTAAACAAAGTTGGCCCAATTATTTTTTCTATCGGTAGCCTGATAGCATTTGGCGATTGCGCAACCATCCCAAACGTCCCCAAAATCCGATATCGCCAAGTCAATAATTTCCACGCTTGGCGAATTTGAAAATTCACATGTGAAATCACGTTCAGCATTTCGGCTTGTTTCGTGGCGCCGTAATAGGCGGCTAGATCTGTGGATTGTTGCAGGTTTATTTTGTGGTGAACCAGCAGGCCGACGTTGATCAGCAGAGCGAAAAAAATAAAAACGATTTGAAAAATCAGCGCGACGAAAATGGCGACTTGGCCTTTTTGATTTTTCCGCGTCAGCGTGAAAAAAGATTTTTTGCTTTTTTGTTGTTCGTTTAAATTTATATTTTCAGTTTCACATA
>CANBND010000042.1 GCA_947370945.1 Pseudobdellovibrionaceae bacterium
GATATTTTTGAACGTAATTCTTTTTCGTCATCAGACATATCTGTTGCGCCACTGCCTGCACGTTGGTTGTATGCACATTGCTGTTGACCGCCCCACTGACCTGATCCCCATTGACCTTGCCCGCCGTAACCAGCGCCGCCGCCCATTCCACCGCCGTAACCTCCGCCAAAGCCTCCACCGAAACCTGCTTGTGCCTGAACTCCGCCGCTAAAACCGTATTGAGCGTTTGCATATTGATGTGTAACTAAAAAAGAAAACATAAAAATAAATACAAAATTTATTTTAAGTAAGCGATTCAAAATTAATTTTTGCGACATAGGGTCTCCTGCATACAATAAGTAAAACACTTCTAATAACTAGATCATCGTATCATTTTTCGACAGAATGTTGCGACGATTAGAGAGTCTAGCTCGAAAAATAGTCCTAGGTCTGAGAGTTCTATTGACCATAGTCTGTCTGGACCTTATCGGCCTAGACCCTCGTTCAACCCTCCGATATTCTGTTCAAATGACAACAGCCAGTGAAAAAACAACCGCAGTTTCTGTAAAACCTTATTTACTTTGTCTGGATGATGAAATTGATAATTTGGATGCTCTTGAAAGAATATTTCGAAAAAAATATACAGTGTTGAAAGCCCTGACACCGGTTGAAGCCTTTGATCACCTCGACCAACATCCGCATTTGGCTGTGATTATTTCAGATCAGCGAATGCCACAAATTACTGGTGTCGAATTTTTAGAAAAATCAATCGCAACACATCCTGAAGCGATCCGCATATTACTGACTGGTTATACAGACATTGATTCTGTCATCGGTGCCGTCAATCAGGGGCAAATTTATCGGTACTTAACAAAACCGTGGGACCCTGTTGATTTACAAAACACAGTCGATCAAGCCCTCGAAAAATTCAGTCTGCGACAAGAACTTAAAAATAAAAACAAAGAACTCGAAAAAGCTCTGACTGAGTTGCAAAATTTAGATCAAGCTAAATCGCAGTTTATGATTTTAATTAATCACGAATTAAAAACTCCGCTGACAACAGTTTTAAGTTTTGCAGGCCTATTGAAAGAAACTGTTTTATCTGATGAACAAAATTTATTTACCGATCGCATTTTAAAATCTTCAGAAAAATTAAAAAGTATCGTTGATGATGTTTTGCTGGTTGTTAAGGGCGAAGTTGGATTAATTCCTGTCAAAGTTGAAAATTTTAAAATTGATACGATTTTTTTCGACCTGCCACCTGAAATTAGTTTGTCATTAAAAACTAAAAACCAAACTTTGCGTTTTGATTTAAAAAAATCTGAAATGACGTCAGATCCACAATTGGTCAAAACTGCTGTGATGCGCGCTTTGCAGAATGCAACTAAATTTGGTCGCGCACAGAGTGATATCCTTATACAGGCCACCGCTTCTGCTGATAGTGGGCTACTGTTAAATATCCAAAACCAAGGGCCCTTGATTTCTCAGAGCGTACTAGATAAATTGCTGAAGCCTTTTTTATTAGACGAAAATGTAATGAATCACTCTGTCGGTATGGGTCTGGGACTGACAATTTGTCAGACATTATTAAAAGCACTTGGTGGAAAACTGGCCATTTTCAACACGGATGATGGCGTTGCCGTGCATTTTAATTTTAAATAAATACCAAGTTTGAACAAATCCGACGCCGTCCGGATTTGCATGTTATCGGAAGTCATAGTCAATTTAAGTATTTTTACGGATGATCCATTTTTGCAATACAGTTTTGTATGAAAATACTTATTTTTGCAATTGCCGTTTTAGTCGCCGAACAAAATATCTTTGCCAAAGCAGATTCAAAACTTAGATCAGCAGTACCTGATAATGCAGTGATTATCGAAATGGGCGAAGATTATAAAATTAAAAATGTTTCAAATAAAATTTGGATCGAAAATTTAAAAACTGTGAAGGCTGAACCAGCAGGTAATGACATCATATTAAAACCACAGTCTGTTGGCAGCTGTAAAATCAGAATCGATGGACAAATTAAAACGATCAGTGTTTTACCGCCTGGCTACAGATCATCCTATGATTTGTGGCAAAAATTATCATTTCAATTCCCAAATGTTCAAGTCGGTTTTTGTGATAATACGATCTGTTTAAACGGCAGCATCAACACAATGAACGAATTCGAAAAAATTGTTCGCTTAATGCAAGAAAAAAATGCCGCTATGTTTTTAAGCCTGAAAATAAACGATGAACTCAAAAAGAAAATCGAAACTTGGTATGTTAAATATTTTCGCGAAAACAGCATCACTCCACTTAAAATAGTTTTTACCAGCACATGGAAAGTTTTTTTAACAGCCAAAGAAGATTTTGCATCTAATAAAGAAATATTACAAAAAGTCGGCTTGAACGTCATTGAAAATAAACAGAAATTAGACATCGCTGATAACGTCCGTGTCAAAATTCAAATCACAGAAATTAAAAAAGAATTAACTCGCAGCTTGGGCATTAAATGGCCCGAAGAATACAGTGCAAAAATTTTAGATTCAGTCACCACGGGACTTGACCCTTTTGATTTAAAGTTACGAGCTTTTGAAAAAAATGGAGATATGAAGGTCTTAGCTTCGCCAAATTTGATTTGCCGGAATGGAAAGTCTGCTGAATTTTTTGCTGGTGGCGAATTTCCAATTGTGACTCGAGATAATAAAAATTTTCAGGCTGTTGTTTGGAAAAAATACGGTATCGAATTAAAAATTAAACCACAGATCGATTCCATCGGCCAAATGAGCATCGAATTAGAAACAGAAATTTCATCCATTGATAAAAGCCGCGAAGTGAATGGTATACCCGCAATTCACGATCACAAAGTCATCAGTCATTTTGATATGATTCAGTCTAAAACAATAGCCCTGTCGGGTTTAATTAAAAATGAAACTGGTACGTCTAACGAAGGCATTCCATTTTTGGGCTCGATTCCGATTCTTGGGAAACTTTTTAGTAGCGAAGAATTTTTAGAAAATCGCACAGAACTGGTCATTTTTGTGACTCCTGAATTGATGGAGCCGTAAATGAATATCAAAGTCCAAGCTAAGCTCTGTGAAATTTTTAAATCTCAAAAAGAATTATTAGAAAAAAATTGGGACCTAGAAAACGATGCAGAATCTAAAGATCTGCAGCTGAAAAAAATATTACTGCAAAAAACCAGTGAGCTGGATGAAAACTTGAAACAGCGCGTTTTTGCTGAAATTGAAAAACTGGGCCCGCTTGAAAATTTAATTTCTGATGAAGACGTTACAGAAATTTTAGTCAATGGCCCAGATTGTGTTCTTTTTGAGAAAAAAGGACAACTGATTCAAAGTGATGATTTTTTCTTTGATACATCGACATACAACCAGTGTATCGAACGTATTTCGCAGCTATGTCATTCGTACATGAACAAAGAAAAGCCATTTATTGAAACCCAAATCGGTACACTGCGATTTACTTTGATTTACTCAGACCTATCACGCGGCCAACATTTATTATCAATCCGTAAACAGCCCAAAGATATCTGGACACTTGAAAAACTAAAGTCCAATAACTGGTGCACAGATCAACAGTTTCAACTGATTCAAAAAATTTTACGCGATCAGAAAAATTTTTTATTCGTTGGCGGCACGAGCTCTGGCAAAACCAGTGCATTACAAGCCTTGATGAATGAAATCTCGAATACTGAACGAATTGTGATCATCGAAGACACCCAAGAATTACGACTGTGCAATCCACTGAGTGTATCTTTGTTAACCAGAACAGATGTTTTAAATAAAAATAACGATGTCACAATGACTGATTTATTAAAACGTGCTTTGAGATTACGCCCCGACCGCTTAGTGGTCGGCGAAATTCGCGGCGCCGAAGCTACAAATTTATTGATGGCTTTGGCCACGGGTCACGACGGCAGTTTTGGATCGATGCATGCAAAGTCCGCCAGCGAAGCTCTCTTGCGATTAGAAATGCTGATTCAGATGGGTGCTCCACAATGGAGTTTACAATCGATTCGTCGTTTGATTGGCCTGACGATCAAATATATTTTCGTCGTCGAGAAAAAAAACGGCCACAGGCGACTTGAGGGAATTTATCAAATCACTTCTGTCGAAGAAAATGGAATGACGTTGATGAAGTTAGATTGAATAACTTTTCTGAGTTATTTTCTCTGGCTTTGACAAAATTTTCATCAGATGGTCCGCGACTGAATCTGCAGAACGTAGTTCATTTGTTTTTTTATATTCTTTAAATCTTGCGACTTCGGGGAAGTCTGATTTTTTTAATCCCCGAATAACTGCCTGCATCCCAGTATCAATAATTCCTGGGGCATACGTGAACGCTTTTACTTTTTTATTTTTTTGAAGCTGTATTTGCATCACAGAATTAAACATTTCAATGGCCGCTTTGCTGGAACAATATATCGACCAATTCGTTATTGCAAAGCTGGCGGCGCCAGAACTGATTTGCGCGATCACTTTGTGACCTGAATGATTCGTTTTTTTTGACATCAACCAATTTGTCAAAAGCACCGGTACTGTGTAATTCAAATAAATATGTTTTTGAATTTCTGTAGTATTCAATTTGCCAATTTCTGAAACAGGTTGAATTTGTGCGGCATTGTTTACGAAATAAATATTTCGACAGTTTTTAAAATTAATTTTTTTGAAAATAAAATTTAACATTTTTTCAGTTTCAGAAAAAGCAACAGATAAATCATGTTTAATTTGGATTAAATTTTCGCTTTGGTTTGCATTTTTTATTTTTTCAAGATGCATATTTTTATTCTCAGTGCGCGAAATTGTAATCACACACTGATTTTTTTCTAATGCATTTTCTGCAATAGCGCAGCCCAAACCTTTTGAACCGCCCGTAATAATATACAAATCTTTTTTTTCTGATTTCATTTCGTCCTTTGAACTAAGATGGTTTATTTCTATCGGCCAAAAACTTTTCAGCGATTGGGCTCAACTTAACACCGACTTCGTTCAACTGGTCGCGACTGACTTCACTTGGACAATCAGACATCAAACATGATGCTTGTGATGTTTTAGGAAATGCGATCACCTCACGAATGGCTTCGGTTTGCGTTAACAACATAACCAAACGATCCATGCCCCATGCGATACCACCATGTGGAGGAGTTCCATATTTTAAAGCTTCTAAGAAAAATCCAAATTTGGCTTTGGTTTCCTCTTCGGTCATGCCCAATAATCTAAAAATGGCTTGTTGAATTTCATTTCGATAAATACGAATCGATCCGCCACCCATTTCGTAACCATTACAGACTAAATCATAAGCCTTAGCCAACATTTTTGGATACGCTTTTTCATTATTTGCAATCATGTCGTCAAAAAATTCATCCGCCGGAGAAGTGAACGGATGGTGGCGCGAAAACCATTTTTTTTCTTCAGGGAAATATTCAAGTAATGGAAAATCAACAATCCATAAAAAATTGTATTTTGTAAAATCAATGAGTTTTAATTCACGACCTAAATGCGAACGTAGTGCAGACAATGCCGCACACGCTGGATCATAATCATCAGCGACTATAAGGGCGCAATCTTTGTCAGAACAACCGATGGCTTTGAAAATTTCTTTTAATTTCTCGGGTGTGAAAAATTTTGAAATCGGCGAATTGATTTCACCAGTGGCTTCTTGTTTCATCCAAACAAGGCCCTTGGCTCCGTTTTTCTTAGCCAGATCTGTTAATTTATCAAACTGTCCTCGTGAAAACGATCCACCGTTAGGAACGCATAATGCACGAACAACGCCTTCGCGTGCGATGACATCATCAAAAACTTTGAATCCAGAATTTTGAACTGTGTTTGCAATATTTTGAATTTCTAAACCAAAACGAGTGTCTGGTTTATCGTTACCGTATTTATCCATCGCTTCGAAATACGTCATACGTTGCAATTTAGGAACATCAATGCCTTTGATTTGTTTCCAAATCATTCTAAGCATTTTTTCATTCATATCTAAAATATCTTCGACATCGACAAATGACATTTCCATATCGATTTGTGAAAATTCGGGCTGACGATCTGCGCGCAAATCTTCGTCACGAAAACATCGGGCAATTTGAAAATAACGATCGTATCCAGACACCATCAACAATTGTTTTAAAATTTGTGGCGACTGTGGCAGCGCATAGAAATTTCCCGGATTCACGCGTGACGGAACTAAATAATCTCGGGCTCCTTCTGGTGTTGATTTAAATAAAATTGGAGTTTCGATTTCAAGAAAATGATTCTCAGTTAAAAACTGACGAACCAATTGCGCCACACGGCTGCGAATAATCATATGATTTTGCAAGCGGTTCGAACGTAAATCCAAATATCGATATTTCAAACGTAAGACTTCATTGACGTTTTCATCGTCGACTCGAAATGGTAAAGTCTGAGCTTGATTTAAAATTTCACAACGAACGGCTTCGATTTCAATTTCGCCGGTTTTAACTTTGGCATTTTTCATTCCGTCCGGGCGAACTTTAACCAGACCCTCGATCGCAACGACGTATTCACCGCGAAAATCTTTGGCCGATGATGTTTCAGATTTATTCGGATCAAGCACGACTTGAATAATACCTTCGCGGTCGCGCAGATCGATGAAAACTAAATTTCCGTGATCACGGCGTGAATCAACCCAACCCATGATAACTACTTTTTCACCTGCATTTTTGCTAGATAACTCGCCACAATAATTCGTTCTTTTTAAGTCTTTTACAAATTTCATAGGTCATAGGTTCGCATAATTGGACTGACAGGACAAATAAAATTATGTTATATTGCCTATATGCCAAAATTTGATTTCGAAATACCCGTACCACTTGAATCACAAAATGCATTTGATAAAATCAAAACTTTTTTAAATTCTGAACACAGCTTTAAAAAATTTGATCCAAAAATCGCCTGTACTTTTGACGAGGTCCAGAAAAGTTGCCAATTGAACGGCAGTCAATTCAAAGCCCAGTTAAAAGTCAAAAATGATTCGACAGACAAAAGCAAAGTTCATATCGAAGTCGACCTGCCATTTACACTGAGTTTATTTAAAGGCAAAATCAAAGAAGAAATCGAAAAAGCATTTAAAAAAGCTTTAACGTAATGTTGCTATGGCAAAAAAAACGATTCAAAAAAACTCATTAGAAAAAAAATCTGTAAAAACCGTTGTTGCGGAACTTGTTGACGACGATCATCAAATCATAGAACAGCCTACGCCGCTTGAACCCGATTCGTCCGAAGACATCAATCCAGATGATGCAAGCCTTGTACTTATTCAACCGAAAAAATCAAATGATGTTGCAACAACATCCAAAGACCCGCTGACGATGTATTTGAACGAGCTTCGTAAATATCCGATGCTATCCAAAGACGAAGAGCAAAAAATTGCACAACGCTATTTTGAAACCAAAGATCCCGCCGCGGCACAAAAACTGGTGCAATCGAATTTGCGATTTGTTGTAAAAATCGCCGCTGAATACGCAAAATTTTCTTCGCGAATGATTGATCTGATTCAAGAAGGCAACGTGGGCCTGATGCATGCCGTGAAAGAATATAATCCGAACAAAGGCGCACGACTGATTACCTATGCCGTCTGGTGGATTCGTGGGTACATTCAAGAATACCTGATGCGACAATTTTCAATGGTCAGAATCGGCACAACTGCGAATCAAAGAAAACTTTTTTATCAATTGCAACGACAAAAACAAGATCTTGAAAAAATGATGTCCGAAGAAAGTTTAAAACAACTGTCATTAAAATTAGGAATTCCCGAAGACGAAATTACGGAAATGAGCAAACGCTTGTCTGGTCGCGATGTCAGTCTGGATAAGCCGCTGGGTGACGATGACGATTCTGTGTCGTTGGGTTCATTATTAAAAAAAGACGATGGCAGTTTGCCAATCGATGATCAGATGGCACTGGAAGAACAAATTCAATTATTAAAATCAGCGATCGATAAAATTCATGATTCATTAAATGATAAAGAAAAAATTATTTTAGCAGAACGTATATTAAATGACGAACCACTGACGTTGCAAGAAATTGGTGAAAAATATAAAATTTCACGTGAAGCTGTTCGGCAAAATGAAGTTCGGTTGATACAGAAAATTAAAACTGCGATGGGTTACTGATTCTCAGAAATTTTTAAATTGAAATCGATTTTACTAAATCGCTTCCAATTCACCAGCTTCAATCGAAATCGCCAACTTTGCACGAAGTCTTACGACGGCTTGAGCATGCAATTGAGATACACGTGATTCGGTGACTCGCAAAACCTGTCCGATTTCTTTTAAATTTAGATCTTCGAAATAATATAATGATAAAACTAATCTTTGGCGCTCTGGAAGTTCTTCGATCGCTTTGGCAACGACATCTTTAACAACCTTTACATTTAATTGATTGAAAGGACTGTTTGATTTTGCGCCTTCTAAAAGATTAGCAATCGATTTTTTATCAGAATCACTGAATGTCGGCTGATCATCAATTGATAACAAACTGACCGGACGAACTTGGTTAATTAATCCATGAAATTCCTCGATTGGCATATTTAATTTGTCAGAAATTTCTTCGTCCGTCGGTGAGCGACCTAAATCTGATTCAAGTGCCGCGATTGTTCTGTCCAGCGCCTTTGATTTATCACGTACTGATCTGGGCACCCAATCCTGCGATCTTAATTCATCCAGTATAGCACCGCGTATACGAAATTCAGCATAGGTTTTAAATTTATTATCACGAGTGGGATCCCACTTATCAATCGCATCCATCAAGCCAATTGATCCTGCTGAAATTAAATCATCAATATGAATATTCGGTGGTAATCGCACTGCAATTTTTTGCGCAATAAATTTAATGAGCGGTGCATATTCTTTGATAAGTTCGTTTTTTTGATCACGTTGAATAACTTTTTTGGGCTCAACATTTTTAGAATATTTTTTTAATGCAACAGCGTTTTTTGACATCCAAATTCCCCTCTGAAGTGAACAACTGATATATATCTTTATTTTGCGTGTTTAAAAGTAATTATAAAAGTCCAAAAATAAATATTGGACCGGATACTAAAATAATATTCAATTAAGCATGACCTGCGACTGGGCTAAAAATACCCTCTAGACCTTTAGACAGCACGTCTTTGAAGTTGATCGGATTTGCTTCTGACAAAAGATCAAATGCGAATTGACGAAATACTTTTGCTGACGGAACCACAGAATCTTGTCTCAAGACCAATCTTTGCATTTGTTGCATTTTTTTAAGCTGTGGATCTTGCGGAAGACTTCCCAAATAACTGAGTCTGACCGGCAAAAATTTTTCAACGACTTCAGAAAAACGGACAAACAATGAATCCCCGTTAGCTTCTTCTATTAAATTACAGACAACTTTGAAATTCTGTGTTTTGTATTTTTGATGCATAACTTTTATGAGTGCATAAGCATCTGCAAAACTGGAAGGATCTTGGGTGATGACAATCAAACATTGATCGGCTACTGAATTTAAATGTAACACATAGTCGTGTAAACCTGGCGCCGTATCAACCAATGCATAATCATATTTAAATTTCAATTCAGAAACCTGATTCATCATTTCACGACGTTGAAAAGCATTCATTTGTGTTAAATTATACAAACCACTGCCGCCAGCTAAAATGTCGACATTTTTTAATGCTGGAGTCACGCACTGATCAATCGATACACCGTTCAATAAATCTTCGATAGTGTGTTTGGGGCGCACACCAAAAAATATGTCGACGTTCGCCATTCCCAAATCGCCATCAACAATTAATACTTTTTTATTTTGCTCGGCCATCGCGACCGCCAAATTACAAGTCAAGGTAGTTTTGCCCACGCCACCCTTGCCCGATGCTATTGAAATTAATTTCATAGTGATTGATCCTGTTGTTTTGATGCTCGTGTTAATTCTAAAATCAGATCTAAAACTCGTTCTGCCGTCGCGCGTTCGAAGTCTTCGGGAACTTTCGGGCCAATACCAAAGCCGAAAAGTGGTTTTGTTTGCTTACGAACAATATTATAAATTGAACCAAATTGCGTGGCTTCATCCAGCGAAGTCATAATTAAATCCGTAATATTTAATGCTTCATATTTTTGGATAGTTTCTAGTAAATCTTTGTCTTTGGATTTTGCTGACAACACCAAATGCGTCCGAATCGAATCGTAGATTGGCGGCATCATTTTTTTGATATAATTAATTTCGTCCATTGAACGCAAACTGAGACTGGCAAAATCGACCAGCACATGGTCAACTTGAGCCAAGTGTGGAATAATTTTATTCCAATCTGAAGGTGTGCGAATTGATATGAACGGCAAATTTAAAATTTCTGAAAATATTTTCATTTGCTGATCAGCACCGACTTTGACTGTGTCTGTTGAAATTAATGCCACACGTTTTTTATTTTGTAAAACCAACTGGCTTGCCAGTTTGACCATAGATGTCGTTTTGCCTGTGCCTGATGGTCCCATAAATAAATGAAATTGTTCAAAACCACCCGATACAACGGGCACTGAGTTTAAAATATATTTCCCGATCCAAGTTTCGACGTATTGTTCATGATTTAATTTTACAGGATCAATTTGCGTTTGCGCTTGAACTAAAATATCTGCGGCGACTTCGGGTAATAAACCTTTGTTCACTAATTTTGTATAAAACGCATTTAAATTAAAATGCACACCTTGTTCTGCACCCGGATGCGAATGAACAAAATTTTGTGGCATGTTGTTTTGTGACATATTTTGCTTGAATTGCCCCATGATTTCTTTCAGTTGATCAATTTCAGATTTTAAGGATTGAACTTCCATTGTGTTCCAAGATTTTTGTGCTTGCTGAGTCAATGGTTGTGCGTCGACAGTATTTTTTGCTGAAGAATTTGCGCCTGCGAAATTCGGACGTGTTGAAACTTCATTTTCAATATCGATATATCTTTTTTCAGAAGCCCCTGAATAACCCGTCGTTTTTTGTGGAACATACGCATACTGAGTAGCCGTTTGCGTACGTGCTAATGTTTGTTCAATCGCTTTACGTGAAAGCGTTTTTTGTTCAAACGATTTTCGCATAGTTTCTTTTTGTGATTTTGCAGACATTTGATCAAATCTGTTTTTATCATTTTCAGGCATACGCGATTGCACATATTGTTTTTGTTTTAGAATATTTTCAGAATAGGCCGCCGTGATTTCGATGCTTTTCAGACCACCTAAACCAAAACCTTTGGTAATTTCTTTTGCAGACAAAATCACGGCATCAGGACCCAATTGAGTCTTAACCATGTCCAAGGCTTCTTTCATCGTGCGGGCTTCAAATTTTTTTACATTCATATTTCACCTGTATTCTGTCTTAAAAAATTAAAAATAAAATTAATGTTAAATTAAACCCACCGTTGCCACTGATTGTACTTGTGCATCTGTGGAAACTTCACTGTGCGAAAGCACAATCAACTGCGGAATAAACCGCGATACCAATTTAAAAATATGTCTGCGCACTGTCGGGCTGGTTAATAAAATCGGTTGCCCTGCGATTTCTGGATGACGTTCAATTTGGTCCGCAATATTTGAAATCATTTTTGACGCCGACTGAGGATCCATCACAAGCTGTACACCCTGTTCTGTTTGCAGTAATGAGCTTGAAACCAGTTCTTCAAGTTTTGGATCAAATGTCATCACATTCACTTCGCCTGTTTCAGATAAATATTTTGAAGTGATTGAGCGTGATAATTGTTTGCGTGTAGATTCAGTTAATAAATCTAAATCTTTTGTCCGCGCGGCTTCGTCAGCTAATGTTTCAAAAATTGTTAATAAATCTCTGATTGAAACTTGTTCTTTCAATAAATTTTGCAGAACCTTAACAACACCGCCCAATGATAAATTTTCAGGAATTAAATCTTCGACAACTTTTGGATGTGTCTTTTTGAAATTTTCAATCAATGCTGAAGCGTCTTGGCGACCTAATAATTCATGCGCATGAGTTCGTATCATTTCAGTAATATGTGTTGCAATCACTGTTGATAAATCAACAACCGTGTAACCCGCCATTTCGGCTTTGTCTTTTTGTGACAATGAAACCCACACCGCATCTAAACCAAAAGCAGGTTCTTTGGTTGGAATTCCATCAATCCGCTCAGCAACGTTACCCGGATCCATCGCCATAAACATATCTGGTTTTAAATTTCCGCCACCGATTTTATTTCCTTTAACCAGAAAACGATATTCACCCGGAGCTAGTGCTAAATTATCGCGAATGTGTATGCTGGGAACTAAAATTCCCAGATCATGAGAAAATTGTTTTCTGATCGAAGAAATGCGCTCCAAGAGATCACCCGATTTTGAAGAATCCACCACACGAATTAAACCGTAACCCACTTCAAGCTCTAGCATGTCAACAGCTTGAACTGAATCTAAACTTTCTTTTTTCGGAGTCGATGCTTCCAGTTCAATTTTTTTACGTTCATTTGTCGTTTTTTCTTTTGAATATTGATCAACAGTCCAAGCAAACGCAGCTAAAATTAAACCCATCGTTAAAAATGGCACCGTCGGCAAACCGGGGATTAATGCCAACGCACCCAGTACTCCGCCGGAAATATAAATCGCACGCGAATTTGCAAATAACTGACTGGTGATTTCAGTCCCCATATTTTCACCACTGCTACTGCGTGTAACAATCGTACCAGCCGCTGTTGATATAATTAACGCAGGAATCTGCGCCAGCAATCCATCACCAATTGTTAACATCGTATAATTTTTTGCAGCCGTTGCTAAATCTAAATCTTTTTGTAAAATTCCAATTAACAATCCGCCAACAATATTGACGATTGTAATAATAATACCCGCAATCGCATCACCGCGAACAAATTTGCTGGCACCATCCATCGCTCCATAAAAATCAGCTTCTTGTTCGATTTCTTTTCTGCGTTTTTTAGCTTCGGCTTCGTTAATGATACCAGCATTTAATTCGGCATCGATTGACATTTGCTTACCGGGCATGGCGTCTAATGTAAAACGCGCAGCGACCTCTGCGACACGCCCCGAACCTTTTGTAATAACAATAAAATTAATAACAACTAAAATGACGAAAACAATAAAACCGATGACATAATTGTTACCAACAACGAAACTTCCGAAAGCTTGAACAACTCCGCCGGCAGCTTGTGCTCCTTCGTGTCCATGACTTAAAATTAAACGTGTTGTTGCGACATTTAAACCCAGACGAAATAATGTCGTCATCAACAATAGCGATGGAAAAGATGTAAAATCTAAAGTTCGTTTGATATAAACTGACGTTAATAAAATAAGAATACTTAATGCTAATGAAAATGTCAGAGCAATATCCAACATCCAAGGTGGTAATGGAATAATCATAACGCCCAAGATGGCCAGAATACTGAAAGCGATAAACAAATCTGTATTCTTTGTGATTTTTTCGAATTTTTTAACGAACTGAAAAATTTGTTCCATAAATTATACTCCCATTCCGGGTTGACGTTTGTTTTTTACAGTTGAAGAAGCTGATGGTTTTGCGGCTCGTGATCTGGCAAATTTTTTCTTGCGAAGTCTAAATACATAAGAAAGTACTTCGGCCACAGCGACGAATAATTCTTTGGGAATAATTTCGCCAACTTTCATCGTTTTAAAAATGGTTCTGGCCAATGGTTTATTTTCGATCACTGGAATATTATGAAGTTTTGCTATTTCTTTGATTTTTTCAGCCATGTAATCGCCACCCATTGCAATCAATTGCGGAGCCGGTAATTTATCAGAATATTTTAAAACAACAGCAATATGAGTCGGGTTTGTAATGACCACATCACCCTTTGGTATTTCCGTCAGCATTTTTCGATTGGCGACTTCGCGCTGAATTTTTCGAATGCGCGCCTTAATCAGCGGGTCACCTTCGCGCGATTTATGTTCTTCTTTGATTTCTTGCTTTGACATCATCATCTCTTTTTCGAGCGCCATCCGCTGAAAAAAATAATCCGCTACGGCCAACACCAACATGAAAATTCCTGTGCCCAGTAACAACTTAAAAACAACGGCACCCAAATATGTAAAAATCTGACCCACAGAAAATCCTGACAAATAGGGGATTTGTCTGACTTCAGATTTTAATAAAAAATACATCGACGTAAAAACGATAATCATTTTGATCAGTGATTTAAAAAATTCAACCAAGCCCTTCATTGAAAAAATACGCCCAACCGCATTGATCGGATTCATTTTATTTAGATCAAATTTTAAAGCATCATCGATTTGCAAAAATCCAGTTTGCATGACTTGTGAAAAAATTCCGATAAACATCGCCGCTAATAAAATTGGAGCCAATAAAACAACCAGCTTTGTACCCGTATAAAATAGCATTTCAGTTATTTTTTCAGAATGCAAAGTCTGAACCATTGTTGGCCCAAACATATGTTCAAAAACTTCGGCAATATTTTGCATAATGAAACGACCCAGAACATAAATTAAACCCGCAGCCACTAAAAACATGATGGCTGTGCCTAATTCTTTGGTTTGCGCGACTTGCCCCCGTTTGCGAAATTCTTCGCGTCGGGAGTCGGTGGCCTGTTCTGTTTTTTCATCTTGATCGTCTGACAATTTTATTCCTTCCTAGAAAAAAATTTCAATTTATGTTAAATCAACTTATTTTATATTTGTCTTAAAAATCTAAAAAATTCAGCATTCGTTAAATCAATAATCCCCGTGAGCTGAAAAATAATTAACGGTAAGCTGATAAATAAAATCACGAATCCCAAAGCTACAGTTATTGATGCCGTTGTCGTTAAAACATTAATTTGTGGAACAGCTCGGCTTAATAAACCGACGCCAACTTGAACAACAATCATTGAAATTAAAACGGGCGCTGCGATTTGAATGCCGATTACAAAAAATTTCTGTGCCAGATAAACAACTGAAGCAAAGCCTTCTGTGTTCATAGAAAGTCTGGCAATTTCAATCGTGCGAAAACTTTCAGTCAGACCATAAATTAAATTATGATGTCCGTTAATTGCAAAATAGAGAAGTGTCGCCAAAAAAACCAGAAATTGTTCGATTGCATTACCCATGTTACCCATCATTGGATTAAACATTTGCGCTTGTCCCAAACCCATTGAAACTGAAATTAATTCACCAGCCATTGAAATAGCGAAAAAATAAATACGTGTTAAAAAACCTAAACTTAAACCGATCAACAGTTCCATAACAGCCAAAATTAAAATTTGATCTTGTTGTTCGCTGATTTGTGCGATGATTTTATTTGTCGCTACAGATTTAAACATTAACATTGTTAACACCACTGAAAATAAAACCTTGGCATGGACAGGAAACGAGGGCGAGTTAAAAACCGCTGCTGAAAATACAAATGCAGTCATACGCAACAGGATCAGCGCAAAAACCAGAACTTGAATTTCGTTCAACTGCGAAATTGAAAACATTTAGGGCCCTCTGACAATCGTTGCCATGTTATCAAATAAATTGATCGTGTATGTTTTCATAACGTCGATCATCCATGGACCCGCCAAAATAATCACAATACCAATAACGATCATCTTAGGAACAAATGTTAACGTATTTTCATTAATTTGCGTCAGTGCTTGAAAAATACTGACGATCAGACCGATAATTAATGTACTTAATAACAAAGGTGCAGAAACCATCGCCATCGTTTTCAATGCATCTTGACCCAATTGTAAAACAATATCTTCATTCATTTTATCAACTTCCTTTATTATCCGAAACTCTTGACCATTGAACCAATTAACAAACTCCAACCGTCAACCAAAACAAAAAGCATAATTTTAAATGGCAACGATAAAACGATCGGCGGCACCATCATCATACCCATCGACATCAAAATACTGGCTGCTAAAATGTCGATAATTAAAAATGGCAAAAAAATCATGAAACCGATCATGAATGACGTTTTTAGTTCTGAAATAATAAACGATGGAATTAAAACCAACGTCGGCACATCTGCGCGTGTTTTCGGTTGATCAATTTTTGCAAGCTTTATAAATAAAGCCAAATCTTGATCGCGAGTTTGTGCGAACATAAACCTGCGCAAAGGAATGAGTGCATTATCGACGGCTTGTTCTTGGCCTAAGGTACCAGCGACGTAGGGTTGTAAGGCTTTCTGATTGATTTCAGTAAAAGCAGGGCCCATCACAAAAAAAGTTAAAAATAAACTTAAGCCCACCAATAATTGATTCGGCGGTAATTGTTGAACGCCCATCGCTTGGCGTAAAAATGACAACACAATTAAAATTCTGGTAAAACCCGTCATCATAATTAAAATAGCCGGAGCTAATGTTAAAACAGTCATCATCAAAACTAATTTGATTGTATTTACAACTTCTGTTGGATTATTCGTTGTTTTAAATCCCAGATTTAAACTGGGCAATGTCACTTGCGAAAAAGCAAATGATGAAAACAATATAATACCTAACGAAAGAAAAATATTTTTAAGAGTACGATCGCTCATTATTGCAAGCTCCGCATAGATTTTAATTTTTGTGCGACTGTTGTTTTTAATCCTGCAAATGAAAATTCGTCTTCCATGTTTTCGATTTCAGTCATAGCTTCATTTTTTTCAAGCAACGCATCTTCAAAATTTTTCGGCAATACTTGCGGCAATTCATCATCCATTAATGACAATGCTTTGATAATCGAAATATTCTGATCTGTGACGCCAATTAAAATGGATTCCCCAGCAACACGAATGATCGCCAGACTTTTTTTAGGACCTAAAAAATGCTGCGACAAAACTTTGATCTGCATGTTTGATTTTGAACCTGATTTATTTGCCGTGCTGTATTTGCGAATAAAATAATACGCGGCACCCAGCATTAAACCGACAACCACAAATGAAACCAACATTTTTGTTGTGTTCGCTGCAGGGTCAGCTGTTTTGATTTGCTGTTCGATTTTTAGCGGAATCTGATCTTCGGATAAATTTGTAGATGCAAAACCCACAGTTGCAAAAACGACGTTCGACAAAAATAAAAATCCTAAAATCAATTTTATCATTTTAATTGCTCGATTCTTTCTGACGGCGAAATAATATCTGTCAAACGAACACCAAATTTTTCATTGACCACAACAGCTTCACCGCGAGCAATTAATTTTTCATTCACTAAGACTTCCATTGGTTCACCAGCAAGCTTTGTTAATTCGATGACTGAACCTTGTGTTAAATTCAGCAATTCGCTAACAGGCATTTTTGTACGACCCAATTCAACAGTCACGCGCAACGGAATATCTAAA
>CANBND010000043.1 GCA_947370945.1 Pseudobdellovibrionaceae bacterium
GATTGCAATTCTGAACGCAAAAAAGAAATTTCAGTTTTTAATGTTTTGACTTCATCATCAGACATCGTTTTATTTTAAAAGCTACTGGCTGTAATGACAATCAATATTCATAAGCAGGTCACTGGCCTTAAGGCGTGATTATCGATGAATAATTAATAAAAAATCTAAGAATCTAAAAAACCTAAAGAAATATATAAAAATGAAAAATAAAATAACAATTAAAATTAGACCAATGAAAAATGCAACAATTGGATAATCTTTAGCTATTGAACTTAAAATTGCGTGGTTAATAACAGATTGAAAAAAACGTCCAAAACTGTGTGAACCTAAAAAATAAGTTTCGTCATCTGAAAGTCGAATATCAATCGGTCTTTCAAAAGTACTTGGCATTTGAACAGTTAACTTTTTATTTAATTGAATATTTTGATCGGATTGAATTTTTTCAAATTCTCCGCCATTCAACCAAACCATTTTACATTTTCTGCAAGTTTCGATTTCATTTGATTTTAAAAGGCCGAAGACCTTAAACATTCTTTCCGTACAAATAGAACAGTTTAAACTGCTGGTGACTTTTGAAACGTTTATTTCAGATACGAGCTTATTGTATTCATATTCAGAAATCATTTTTGAAAAATAAATGACAGACACGTATTTGCCGCTACATGTTTTACAAAACCATTCTTTCGTTTTGGCTTTTGTATTTAATGTTAATCCTGCTCCGCAATCAAAACATTTCACTTTAAGTAGGCCTTTGCTGTTGTTAAGTATTCACTTTCTTTTTCAGACAATTTCAAAAGCCTTTGCGGAACGCCTGTCAAATCTGAAATTTTTGATTTTTCAACAATTTTATTTTCAACAAAAATGTTTAATTCAGCTTTGAATGTAGATCCCAATGAAAGTTTCGAAAACTGTTCCGCAGTTGAATATGATACCTTCCAATCGGCAGGTTCAATTTTTCGACGTGAATAAAAATGACCCCAGACACTAAAAATGCCTAATTGAATTACATGATGCAAAACAACGGCTATCATAAAAAATTCAAATCTGTTCACATTCATCGTCGCAGAAAAAAATCCAAAGTTTTTTAAATTGAAATATAAAAAATAATTAATAACTGCCGCAAACAAAAGGCTTAATAGCTGTAACATTGAAAAATACATCCAAGTTTTTTTCATTTTAGCTTCAAGCAGCGGAATTAATTTTAAATTCCTGCGACATGACGCGAAGAAAACACCAGCAACAGCACCGATAGAAATAAAAACATGTATATCACCATTTGAAATAAACCAACCAATCACAGACAACCACAAAATCTCTGATCTGATCACTGACTGCAGCAATAAGAAAATAATAAAACCCAAAAAGAAATTTTCGCTATAGGCCCATAACATCAATTTGCCATCAGCTTCAAAAAAACGATGTATTGATAATTGATATCTGAAAGGGTTTATAAGAAATAAAATGAAAACCAGTGCCAGCGGCCAATTCGAAAGCACCGAAAAGCAGATCTGCATCAAGGCAGATTTTTCATCGACTTTGTTGAAATCAATATCAACCAAAGCCTGATGTTGAGCCTTCACCGGCGATAACAACCTTAATGTTTTAAAAATTTGTTCGATGATCAATCTATACCTCCATAAATATCGTATCTAATTATTTTACCCTCGATAGCACCCGATGCGGGCAATAGCGGCTGCGCCGACAATGGACGTTTAACAACACAACGTTTGAATTTTTTAGATTCAATCGCTGCTTTTAAAACTGCCAGTGAATCTGCATCATCACCCACAAGGTTTTTAAACAAAACCATCTCTTGCTTAGGTAATGCAGATTTTTTCTTTTGTGGAAACATTGGATCGAAATAACAAACATCAAATACATCAGAAGTTGTTTTTAAAAAGTTTGCAGCTTCCGAAAAGATAAATTGAATTTTTTTTCTTAATTCCTCAGGGCTGTTTTGAAGCGCTTGATTCAACGCCAGAAACAACAATGGGTTTCTCTCCGTCGCAACTACCGAATACCCCAACTGGTATAAAAAAATTGTATCGATGCCCATGCCCGCCGACAAATCCAAAACCTTAAGGCCTTTTTTGCCAGCCCCAAGAGCTCTGGATAAAGGTTCTGAGTTTATATTTGATTTAAATTTTTTGTAATTTTCTGAATCATTGTTAAAATCAATTTTTAATTTTCTGTTTTCAGAATCTATAATTGTCGGGATATGTGAATCAAAAATGATTTTAATTTTTTGATGTGAATTCAAGTTTTCAGCTAAAAATAATTTCCACTGATAAGCAATTTCAGCATATTTTGAATCAACAATTTGCCACTCAATTAAAGAGTCCAATTAATTTTATTTCCTAAATACCAAATTTGCTCAATAAACAATAATACAATCATCAGCAAAAAGTTTTTATAGCCGGTTTTTTTTGCCGACAACAAGTCGGAACCTACTGGTGACGAAATATTTGAAAATTCAATCGCAGTTGGTATAGACCAAAAGATGAAAACCAAACCCACAAACCACATCCAAAATGTGCCTGCATAAAAATGATGAAACAAAATCCAAAATACATTTAGCAAAACAAGCCAAAAAACTAAGAATTTTTTTGAAGCATCAAAGCCCATTTTGTTCATTGTATTGTGAATACCTGCCTGCGACGAAGACAGCAAATGCGAAAAATTATTTAAGTGAACTAAAAACAAAACAGCAATTCCCCACAAAGAACCAAAAAATAAAATCTCGGTATCGATACCCGAGCCCAATGCGACCTGCAAACCTGAACACAGCCCCGGGCCAATTAATAAAAACAAAATAATTTCACCGAGTCTTTGATTTTTATATGAATTTTTTTTAAAAAATTGTCCAACAATAAACAGAATGACAACAACAGCAACAACTCTGATTTCTTCTTTTTGCAAAATGAATACAGGAACCGCAAGCACAGCAGATATTGCAATAAAAACAAGGCTCATGAAACTGACTTCAGACCCTGTAATCCAACCCTTCAACAACGGCTTCGGACTTGTTGGTTCAATAACTCGGTCAAACCCAGAAATATGATCGTTCAAATCGCTGCGTAAATTCAATCCAGCATACAAAAATAAAATAGCAACCGAAGCGCACAAAAAACTGATCGGATCAAAAAAACGATCGTCCAAATAATTTTTAAATGCGACGTAAAATAAAGGAACCATAATTAACAAATACGTTCGCAGCTTGATCAAATGCGCTAAAAATACAAAATATTTAGGTCTTTGAATTTCTATCATTTTAACAATTTCAAATGTCACAGTTTCGTTCACGGTGCCAACATTTAAAGTCTTTACCGGAATCGCAACATCTGTATTTGAAAATGTACCCATTAAATATTTTTTAAAATCCGCATCTGATTTTTGCAGTGTTTTAAAGTTCATTGCTTAATGACCCGCAGGCTTTCGGCGCCAGTATAAAATTTCAGTCAATGGCTGAAGCGAATTAAACAAATCTTTTGAAGTTATTTTTTCTTTCAGCAATGACATCAGCACTGATAGATGATGCTGATACAAATCAATCAGCTTGGAATTAATTTGATCAAATTCAAGAACTTTTTGTTCAAAAATTTTCAGACCATCAACGTCTGAAAAACAGTTTTGAAATTCAACCAAAGTCTTAGATTTAATCATCTGATCCACTTGCCCACGATTCATATTTTGACTGACGAAAGATCCAAACGAATTCAAATACCCTGATTTTAAATCCCCAAGAATGGCTTTACCTTCGTTATTTCGGATATCGTAATCCAACAAATCATCACTGCGCTGAAACAACTGGCCTAAAATCGTTCCCATTTCTTCAAGGCACAAATGTAGATCTTGATCAAAATTGTTTTGCGCAATAAACGGAGCCCGCAAGCACCATTTAAATAACGATGCAGTTTTTAAATTATGAATACGATCCAACTGTGCTGGCGTTACAAAAAAATCACCGACTACGGAATCTTGCAACCATTCGCCTTCGAGCAAATCAGAAATCATCTGACTTGTGTACTGAACTAATTTAATATTTCCGTGTGCAGATAAATTCACCATCACCCGAGCTAATAAATAATCTCCGGCCAACACGGCATATTCAGGATTATATTTGTTCCATGCTGCAGGTTTTCCGCGGCGCAAGACTGAGCGATCAATCAAATCGTCATGCAGCAGCGAGGCATTGTGAATAAATTCAATCGTCTGACATAATAAATTTTGTAAATCTTTTGAAATACCAATGGGTTCAGAAACCATCTGAACAAGTTTTGAGCGAAAACCTTTTCCTCCGGAAAATAAATCATCGTACAACGAATTTAGTTTCGGCAAATAGGCTGGAAAATCTGTAGAACTAAATATTTTGACGCTCATAATATGATTTATTTTTCTTTGAAGTTTCGCTTGAGTCAAGACGCAGCCTTCAAGTAGCATCTGGCTATGTCAAAAGTTATGTCAAACAAAACACCATTTTATGAAAACGGCCTGCGCTTTGAGTGCCAAGGGTCTGGCAAATGTTGCACTTCGCACGGCGAATTCGGCTTTGTCTTTTTAACCATTGATGACCGTAGACGATTCGCTAAGCACTTTGAAATTTCGACAGCAGAATTTACAAAAAAATATTGTGCCTACAACCTTGAACAAGAAGCTTGGCATTTGACCGAAGATGCGAAAAATACGGACTGTATGTTTTTAAAAAATAAAAAATGCTCAGTGTATGAGGCTCGTCCAACACAATGTCGAACTTGGCCTTTTTGGCCCGAAGTCATGAATGCCAAAAGTTGGAAATCCGAAGTCGAAAGTTTTTGCCCTGGTGTTGGCAAAGGACCACTTTGGTCAAAAACTGAAATTGAAAAAATCATGGCCGAAGATTTTGAAAATTCAAAAAAGATAGGGAGTTGAAAATGAAAAAAATTATGCAGCTGAAAAGAATTTTATTTACACTACTTTTATCGGTATCAGCATTTTCACAAGAAACCTTTAAGTTCGGAATGAACGATGTTTCAATTTTGTTTCCGTTACCCGCGCAAAATAATTTTGGACAGCTTTGGGGAACCGACTTTCAAACGCAAAATGGTATTTTACTGCCCGAAAGTTATTTTTTACGATTACCTGTACTGGCCTTTAAACCCAACGCTGAAATTAAAGAAAATATCAAAGTCATCGGACTTCGCATTGATCCCTGCTTCAACGAACAAGTCGGACCGGTCAAATGCGAAAAACAATTGCGTTTGATTTGGCAACCTTTGTCTATTGAACAGAATACCGTAACAACATTGGATGCCGCGATTCATACTTTTTATGCTTTAAGTGATACTGAATTTTCTGAAATTATCGACAGCCTACAAAAATTAAATTTAAATTATCCAAACAGATTAACTTCGCAAACTTTTTTACAATTAAACCCTATTTTAAAATCAGAGGGTTTGGCTGGAAATTATTTCGCGAGCTTAACACAACTGATTGAAAAATATGCCGGTGAAAATAAATTAACTCGAATGACTTTTATGGCGATCGCAGGCGGTGAAAACGTTTGGATTTTTGGTGGATTTAATATTCAAAATAATCAATCCATACCAATTCAAATTCCACGCATCAACGCACGCATTCAAGAATTCAGAAATTCGGCGGGGCCTATGCCCTTTTGGTTTCAAGGTGGAATGTTTCCCGAACCAAAACAAACACCGAATTTAAATATTTTAATCAAGGATTCAAGAAAATTGGCTCCGGCCAATGAAGCTGAAATTATCGAAGCCACCAGAGCCGCATTTCAATTTGAAAATCCCAAATTAAATAACCCCGGAACCGTTGACTGTGTCAGTTGCCACGTTGCCCAAGTCGCAAAAACGTGGGCGATGAAACAATATCCGTGGCTTGATTTATCAAATCAACTGGCTACTGATATTTATCAAAATGCCAACAATGATATTCGTAACGCAAGTCCGATGCAGATTCACACCGATATCATGCGATCGTTCGGATATTTTATGAACCGCCCTTTCGTTTCACAGCGCACAATCAACGAAACCAGTGAAGTCGTAAATCAATTAAATTCGTACGTGCAATCCACGGAGCCCAAGTAATGAAAAAATTTGAACCTAAATTTACCACTGGCAGTTTATTTATCTGTTCTAAATGCGGCCAAGGATTTAATTCACCGGACCAAGCCGAAAAATTAAAATCAGAGTTGCGCACAGATTTAAAAAAAATTGAAGCTCACACCAAAGTGCGCGTCATGGTCAGCGGTTGTTTAGGCATTTGTGAAAATGACCAGCAAACTTTTGCGTATTACCCGAATATAGGCCCCGCAGAAATTTTTACGACTGACAAAAATTTTGACACTGCCAAGAGCGAAATTTTTGGATTGGTTCAAGATAAAATATCGACTTAAATCAACGTATTTGATCCTATAGCAGTCTGACTGAAAAGATTTCAATGTGTTTAAATAGTCCGACCAAAAAAATATTTTTCTAATATAATGCGGGCTATGAAAAAATATATCATTTTAATGGCTGCATTAATCACGTCATGCTCTGAAACAAAATTGTCAGCAGATAAAACTTTAGGTTTTTCTGACTTTTCAGCTCAACAAATTATACCAGTAACCCCAACCTGTAATGCCGATTGTGTTGAACATAAAAAAGAATTTCGTTATTTGGCCTATGTCGGTGAAAAAATTTATTGTTATTGGACTGAAAAAGAAACTGAATTTAAAATTGATTTCAAACTAAAAGCAAGCGACTTAGAAAACACAATTACTTCAACACAAAGTGAAACTGATTATTTTTTATTATTAACTCAGTGGGCTGCTTTGTTTCATGATGGCCATGTGAATGCCATGTTACGTGATGATTTATCACAAATCGAATTATATGACGTGCCGGTGCGATTTGAAATCTTAGCGCCAGCAACAGATCACGAAACTTTAATTGTTAGCAAAGTGAATCCCGCTTTAACATCGTTAAAAGTTGGAATTATTGTCGATAAAATTCAAGGCCAAAACTGGAAAGATCTTTCGTTACAAGCTGAAAAATTTGTTTCAGGATCTACAGCGCAAATGCGCCGCCGCTCTGCTGGGCAATCAATATTCAGACTGTTACTTGCAACTGAAGGCCCGCTGCCTGTTAAAATCGAAGGCCAATATAATAACAAACCTGCCATTGAAACATTATCCAGGTCATTAAAACTGTACGACAAATCTGTTTTGGCACAAACTGAATCTACGGGTGTTGATTTAATTCAAACTGCAATTCTTGAAAATAATATTGGCTATTTAAGAATCGATGGATTCAGTGGATCACAAATGCGTGCGTTATTGGCTCAAGCCATGGATCGCTTGGCACTAACGCGCGGATTAATTATTGATGTCCGAAAAAATGGGGGCGGTGATTTGTCCGGCGATGTTGTTTTATCTCGACTAATTTCTTCGGCAACACAAAGATTTTCACAACGCACAAATTTTAGCGATATGTTACAAGTTTTACGACCAAGTATTCTTTTTGATTACGAATACACATCCGGATTATTTTCTGATGTAAAAATTAGAACTGTTTTGCCCGCTGGCACACAGTACAAAAAACCGGTAGCGGTTATCAGCTCTGGATATTGCTTCAGTGCCTGCGACACTTTTGTGTCAGCAATAAAACAAAATAAATTGGCAACAGTTTACGGAGAATCCACAGGCGGCGGCACCGGAAATCCGCAAGTGATCGAACTGCCTGCCTCTGGCCATAGCTTCAGATACTCAGTCGCCCAAGGTTTCATTACAAATACAAACACATTACTTGAAGGCGTTGGCACAGCACCCGATGTCGTTATCGAACCCACGGCCGAAGAACGTATGCTTGGCAAAGATTTACAGCTTGAAAAAATTGTTAAACAATTTACAACAACTTTAAATTTACCCATGATTTCAGACATCACAGTTTTGCCAAATCAGTTGATCAATGCTCAATCGAAAGAAATCACTGCGCCATTTGAAATTGAATTACAAAAAGATATTTATTTATCTAATAAAGAGAATTAAGTTTTAAATAATCTAAAAGTTCTTGATACTTCACCTTACCCAGATCTGTTCTGGGTATTTTTTTGACTAAAGTATATCCCGAAATTTTTTCGTAAGGTCTTTGATGCAGATTGAACTGATCAATTAATGCTGAATCATAATTTTCACAGACTAAAATTAATTTATTTTCAGAACGTTCATCAGGAATAGCAACTAAAGCAAAATCAGATATTTTTAAATTCATCTGCAGAACGATGGCTTCAAGCTGTGAACGCAATTCTGACATTGAAACCGTTTCAGAATTTATTTGAATGCGATCATCAGATCGACCGAAAAATTTCAGCTGTCGGCCTTTGATCTCAACTTGATCTGACATTTTAAAAAAATCAGAAAAATTTTGAATAAAAATTTCATTTTTTATTTTTTGAACAGAATAACTGGCTAACGAATTACAGCTGACATTAGAATCTAAAACTTCAACACCATTCATCAATTCAAAAAAATCATTTTGAATATTTGATTTAAATGCGATCATCGATGCGGTTTCAGTCATTCCGTATGTCTGAACAATGGGCCAGCCTAAAGAAACTGCTTTTTCAGCAAGTGCTTGCGACAGCTCAGAGCCACCAACAAAAACTGTTTTTAAAATTTGGGGCGACTTAATATTCTTTTGGACCAAATCATAAATTTGCGCTGGAACCAAAGAAATCATTTGAATTTTATTTTTAACGATCCATTCAGAAATATCGCCGGACAATAGGGCTTTCCAATCGCCGAAAAAAACTTTTGATTTTGCTAAATTTGCTCGCGCTAATATCCCCAGACCACCTACATGAAACGTTGGCAATACACATCCCCAATTCATTTCTTTGGCAAAATGAAACTGATCATTCACACGTTTTGCTGAATTTAAAACAGCTGATTTTTTTAATGCCATAATCCTGACGCTTTCATCAGCCGATTTTGAACTGCCCGAGCTGGGAATTAAAAAATAATTTTTATCAGAAACTGATTGATTAAATTTTTCAGCCAATTCGAATAAAATCGTTTTTTCACCAATTGGTATTTTTGGATTTATCATCAGGTGATTTTCAGAATTTTCTGACCAGTCAATCCATGGCTCCCAAACAATTTCAGATAATTTTTTTTCAAAACCAATTCCATAACCATCGGTTGTTTTAAATCCTGAATCTTCGTAAAGATCATTCGTGTTAAAACCATGAACCAGATCTGGATAATTTTGAGCTATGGCCATGCCATGAGCCACACCCACAGGGTGATCCATACTTGATGTCATATACAAAAATGAATCTGTCATTTGGCGCGCAGGTTTACATATCAGATTTGGCCATTGGTGATTTTTAAAATTCCAATCTAATGCCAAAGTGACTTTTTGATTCAATTCAGTCCAAGATTTTTCGTTAAATTCAAAAGCATCTTCGACAACATCAATGTTATTTAAAGTTTCAGGATTTATTAAATCTAAAAATTTTCTAAATTCATTTTCGGTCAAACAAAAATTGAAATCCAAACGTATTTTGACACGTGTGAGTTGATTTAATATTCCAGCCAGTTCAGAGATATTTTGATCAGCTTTAATTTTCACAACGCCATTTACAACTGATTTAAAATCAAATTTTTTGTAATCTGAAATCAAAATATGATTTTTTATTTCAACGTTGGATAATAAATGAACTTTATTTTTTCGAGCCTGCAAATCTTTATTTGCTAATTCAATAGCTCGTTGAAACAGCGGTCCTTTTTGCGATAGCTCTTGATCCAGATTTAAATCGCCAAGACTGGGCCACGGGCATATATCCGCGACTCCAAAGTTGTTTTCGAGGCCAATGACTTTGAGCAAACAACCGACTTGAATTAAGCTTTCAGTTTTTGAATTCGCAGGTTGTTTTCGAATCAGTTCATAACGGTGAATAAAAATCATCGAATCAAACAACCGATGTAAAATAAAATGCTAAATAACATTCCGTAACCTGCGGACATTGCTAAAAATTTATTATAGGCCTCAGACGGTTCAGTGCGAAGAATTTTTTTCATAATTAAAATTCCGATCGGCAATGAAAAAACAGGAGCCACGTACAAAGCAAACTGTTTTTGAAACAACCAATAATATCCAGTTAAAAATGGTGCAAGAATTAAAAAACAAATCCAAATTCGTCCACCGGTCAGACCCAAACGCACTGCTAAGGTTTTTTTATTCACTAAAACATCCGTGTGAATATCGCGTAGGTTATTAATGGCAATTAAAATTGTGCTCAGAAAACCAATTTGTAAACCCAAAATAAAAACTGAAATATCATATTCGCCCGTTAATAAATAATACATTCCACCAACGGCGACTAATCCGAAAAATAAAATGACAAACAAATCCCCAAGCCCTTTATAAGCCAACGGATACGGCCCCGATGTGTACGCATAGCCCATTAAAACCGAGACTAAACCAATGATCACGATCGGAAAGCCTCCGCGAATCACTAAGGGAATTCCCAACGCAATTGCAATCACAAAAAAAATTGTCGCCATCGTCATGACTTGTTTAAAAGTAAAAAGTCCCTGTTGGGTTACTCGTTTCGGACCCAAGCGCTCATTGGTGTCTGCGCCCTTTTTAAAATCCATGGCATCGTTCACAAAATTGGTCCCGATCTGAATACAGAAACTGGATAGCAATGCAAATACAACGATCCACCATTCGACCAAGTAGCCTTTGGCCTGAACCAGCCCGCTGGCAGCTATTATGGGGACAATTGCCGCAGATAAAGTTTTGGGGCGCGCTGCCATGATCCATGATTTTATATATGATGTCGAATTCATAACGACAAATTAACACTTTTCGATTAAGTTAGTAAACGTAATTTACGAGGTTTAGATGAATTTTATCATAGGTATTTTATCTTTCATTGCAGGCGGCGGCATTGTCGGTTTTTTGATTTATAATAAAATAAAACTGGAATCTGAAACTTGGCGCGCAAAATTTGAAGCCCAAACTACAAATGCAGACAAACACAAAGAAGATTCAGAAAATTTAAAAAATCAAGTTGTTTTGCAATTTGAAAATCTGGCGCAAAAAATTTTCGAAGAAAAATCAACTCGGTTTTCTGATCAAAACCACAAACAGCTTTCAACATTGTTAGATCCACTGAAAGAACGGATCAAAGATTTTGAAAAAAAAGTCGACGATACGTATTCGCAAGAACGTTTTGAACGTGGCCATTTAAAGGGTGAAATTTCGAAATTGATTGAATTAAATCAGACCATGTCCAAAGATGCGCAGAATTTAGTTTTGGCACTTAAAGGCGAAAATAAAACACAAGGCAACTGGGGCGAATTTATTTTAGAAAATATTTTAGAACGATCAGGTTTACGTAAAGGTGAAGAGTATTTCACACAAGAAACTTTGCGTGGATCTGATGGTGAAATGTTGCGACCTGATGTGATTGTGCAATTGCCAGACAATAAACATTTGATTGTCGATTCAAAAATGACTTTGGTTGCCTATGAAGGTTATTGTTCAGCTGCTGATCAAATCACTAAAGATAAATTTGCGATTCAGCATGTTGAATCGCTAAAACGTCATGTCAGTGAATTATCAGATAAAAAATATCATCTGTCAGAAAAAATAATTTCACCAGATTTTGTGATGTTGTTTATGCCCATCGAACCTGCGTTCGCATTGGCTTTTCAATTAAAACCAGAAATTTTTGAACAGGCATGGTCAAAAAATATTGCCATCGTCAGCCCCACAACATTGTTAGCAACACTGCGCACAGTGGCTTCATTATGGAAACAAGAACGCCAACAAAAAAATGCACTCGAGATCGCAAAACGCGGTGGCGAACTTTATGATAAATTTGCAGGAATCGTCAAAGACCTTGAATCACTGGGTGAACGGATCAACACTGTTCAAAAAACACATTCGGAAATTATGGGGAAAATATCGAGCGGCCGCGGAAATTTAATTTCTCAAGTTGAAAAATTAAAAGAACTGGGTGCTAAGGCTGAAAAATCTTTGCCGGCACAGATTGAATAACCAAAATAACAATTAAACGTTAACAGCATATTTTTCGATCCAAATTGCGATAACTTCGATATCAACTTTTTTCTTGATGACTTGTTCGATCAAAAAATCTTCTGCAGTATCTGCGTCGACTTTTAGGCGATATCCATTCATTCGTAAAAAAATGGCTGTCGATGCAAAAGCCACACGTTTGTTACCATCAATGAACGGATGATTGTTTGAAAGACTTTGTAAAAGTGCAGCCGCTTGCAAAGCTAAAGTCTCGTAATAACCTGTCTGAGGCCGCATCAAGGCACTTTCCAACAGACCCATATCGCGAACTCCGGCCTTACCACCGAAGCGCTCGATCAGTTTATTATGCAACTCAATGGTTTCTACAAAAGTAGGGAATAATGTGATTTTCATTTCGTACTATTTTGCAAGCCTGGTCAGTAATTCAGAATGTTCATTCAAAACCTCATCCATCGCATTTGAAAATGCAGGGCGAAGTTTTACTTTTTGTAAATAATCCGACACGGCTTCGGTGACAACGCTTGAGATATTTCGATCAGATATTTTTGCAAACTGTTTGAGGTCATTCAACACTGATTCATCTATTTGCGTAGCGAATTTAACAATAGCTGTTTTTTTCATACTTACCTCTATAGCACATCATATCATGACAAATCATGATATGTCAAGAAATAGCCAATTTACCTATGAAAACGCATATAATAGTTACAGCGAGCAAAAGCCTACTTGAGTAATTCTATGATCGAACTTAAAACCATGACTCGATGAAAAATATTAAATCCCTACGAAAAGACATTGACCAAATCCACACAGATATTTTTCGCTTGATAGTAAAGCGTATTCAAATCACTGAAATAATAGTTAAAATTAAAAATAAAGAAAAAATTAAATTCGTAGACCCAAAACGCGAGCTGGATTTAATACACATGTTCGATCAAAAAACAAAATCTGATACTGATTTAAAAAAAATGATACAAAAAATTCAAACAGTGATACTGACTGAAAATAAAAAATATCTAAAGAAGCGTACAGAAAGATATACAGATGCAAAAATCTGATTTTGAATTATTATTACCTGTTGGGCAAAAAGAAATGGCATTGGCCGCAATTCATAACGGCGCTGACGCCATATTTGTCGGGTTTCCTGGTTTTAATGCTCGCGGACGCAGTTATGATTTTGAAATTGCCGAATTAAAAGAAATTATCGAAACGTGTCATCTGTTTGGTGTTAAAGTAAATTTAGCTTTTAACATTGTTATTTTTCAAAATGAAATTGAAAAAGTTGTCTCGGCGTTAAAAGAAGTCTTACCATTGAAACCGGATGCCTTAATTATTCAAGATTTGGGCTTGGTTCAAATTGTTCGTGCCATGGCACCAGATCAACCCATTCATGCATCAACACAAATGACAGTTTCAAATGATTTGGCCATTGAACTGTTAAATGATTTAAATATTAAACGATTTGTTTTGGCTCGTGAAAATTCGTTGTCAGAAATTAAATTAATCAGTGAGCGCACGACAAAAGAATTAGAAGTTTTCGTTCACGGAGCCCTTTGTGTTTCCTATTCGGGCCAGTGTTTTACTTCAGAAACATTAGGCGGACGCTCTGCGAACCGTGGTCAGTGCGCACAAAGTTGCAGATTCAGTTATGAATTAATTGTCGATGGTGAAAAAAAACAGCTGGTCGATCAAACGTATTTGGTATCGCCACAAGATCTGTGTGGCATTGCTGAAATTCCGCAGTTAATGCAAATGGGTGTTAAAAGTTTCAAAGTCGAAGGCCGGCTGAAGACTCCTGAATTTGTTGCCAGCGTTGCGAAATCTTTTCGTCATGCGATTGATTCAGCATTAGGTGAAAAACCATTGTCATCTCTTGAAATCGATAATGAAAAAACAAAAATGGCCGTGCAATATTCGCGCGGATTTTTTCCCGGCTGGTTGAATGGCGTTAATCATCAAGAGCTTGTGAATGGCACATTCAGTTCACATCGCGGAGCCTTGATAGGGAAGATTGACTCTGTTCAAAATTTTGAAATTACAATTCAGTTAGACAAGCCACTACAGCTTGAAAATGGTGATGGCTTGTTATGGATGGAGAAAAATCAAAATAAAGGCAGTTTTATATTTTCTGTGCAAAAAATTTCTGACCAAAAATATAAATTGGGCCTGTCCAATGATTCAGGCATTACTTTAGCTGCCGTTGGATCCGATTTATATCTGAATCATGACAAAGATCAGAAAAAAGAAATTCAAAAAAGTTATTCTGATAAAAATTATTCAAAAAAAATAAATTTGCGATTTAAGATTGAGTTAAGCCTTGGTCAACCGATGAAGGCAACTGTCACTGACGGTCGTTTTGAATTTGCGGATCAATCCGAATCTGTTCTTACAACAGCTGATAAAAAACCTTTAACTAAAGAAATTTTTGATGATGAATTTTTATCACTGGCGAATACAGCATTTACATCAACGCCGAAAGACATCGAAGTTGTTTTTAACGATCAAAATTTATTCTTAAATCACAAAGAAATTAAAAACATCCGGCAGCGCTTAGTTCAAAAAATTGAACTCGCCAGACTTTCACATGCTGTCGATGCTGCTGATTTTAAACCATTGAATGATTTTAAAATTCAGACCACATCTAAAATGGCGTCTGCCAAAACACCAAAATTAAATATTTTGCTCAGAAATAAAAACCAAGTTAGTGATTTAGTCACTGCCATTGAAAAAAATGAAATCAAATCTGAACAAATCAATACCATTTGTTTTGATTTTGAATTCGGCCGTGATTATTCCGATTCAATTGCTGAAATAAAAAAATTAAATATCCCCGTTGGCATAGCAACCACAAGAATTTTAAAGCCTCAAGAATTACAAAATTTAAAAATTATTCATTCATTAAATCCAGATTTTATATTGGTTCGTAACCTTGGAGCCCTTCAGTATTTTACTAAAGTAAATCCGTTTTCTGGGAAACTGAAAGGCGATTTCAGTTTGAATGTGACCAATAGCCTGACGGCGGATTATTTATTATCAAAGGGACTTGATAGTGTTTGTATTTCTTATGATTTAAATTTCGAACAAACTTTGGGCTTGCTCGGAAATACGAATTCAGAAAAAATTGAAATCACAATCCATCAGTCGATGCCCAGCTTTCATATGGAACATTGCGTGTTCGCAGCTTTTTTAAGTAAAGGTAAAAGCTTTAAAGACTGCGGAAAGCCTTGCGAAAAACACCATGTGCAATTGAAAGATCAATTCGGAAATCACCATTGGATCAAACCCGATCACGAATGCCGAAATACGATGTACAACGCCAGTGCCCAAACGGCATTACCGTATTTACCTGCATGGCAAAAATTAGGTCTGGGTGAAATCAGATTCGAAGCCCTTCACGAATCGGGTGCAGATTTAATTTCAAAAATTAAAAACTATATTTCTGTTTTAAATAACGAACAGTCTATCGAATCAGCCATGACACATTTAAAGACGTCTGAAAGTTATGGTTTATCGACTCGACAACTGGGCAAAGCTGTCGAATACGAATCACGAAAAAAAGATCACAGTTTTATTTCAAAAAGGACTGATTAATATGAGTCTCATTTTATCTTCTGAAAAATTACCCTCAATCAATTTAGTGCGCGACATAACTAAGTATTTAAAACGTGGCCACCGCTGGGCTTTTGCAAATTGTTTTAGTGAAAAAGAAAATCATACATCAGGACTGTATTCCTTATATTTTAAAAATGATTTGATTGGCTACGGCGTAGTTCAATCAGATACACAATTGCGTTTTCGATTGTTTTGCTTAGCCGATGAACCCTATTTTCGTAAAAATAATGCAGCTAAGACTTTTGAGCTCTGGAGCGAGCGCCAATGGAAAAATGCTGTTTCTATTCGTCAAAGTTTTGACTCTGCAAAGACAAATTCTTTTCGATTAATCAACGGCGAAGGCGACGGCTTTCCAGGGTTAATCATTGATATTTATAACAACATTGCAGTTATGAAACACGATCATGCTGTCATGGAGAAAATTTGGGATCGCCAAGCTATTGCAAATAAAATTCAACAAAGTTTTCCACAAATTGAATGTGTTTATTTAAAACGTCGTAATGACGATGATGAAAAAGGCATTAACGTTATTGGCCTATTGCCTGATGAGGCGGTCTTTAAAGAAAATGAAATGTTGTTCGCATCAAATATTCGCGACGGTGCAAAAACAGGTTTCTTTTTAGACCAACGCGATAACAGAAATTTAATTCGTGGCTTCAGTAAGGATTTAGATGTTCTGAACTTATTTAGCTACACGGGTGGATTTTCAATTTTTGCAGCTGCTGGTGGAGCGAAAACAGTGACCAGTGTTGATATTGGCAAAGCAGCCATTGGCGCAGTAAACAGAAATTTTGAATTAAATAATTTAAAAACCGTACACCACGATATCGCAACAGATGCCTTTGAATTTGTAGACCAAGAAATTCAACGCAAATCAAAATATGGCTTAGTCATCACTGATCCGCCCAGCTTTTCGCCGAACGCAAAATCTGTTGGAGCTGGCACAGCTGCTTATATTAAAATTTTTTCAAATTCGATTAAACTCGTTCAAGAAAATGGCCTATTTGCAGCAAGCTCTTGCTCGAGCCATATTACAACCGAAGCATTTTTAGAAATCACAAACGAAGCATTTTCAAAAGCCAATAAGCGCGGAACACTGATTCACTTGGGTGCGCAACCCGTGGATCACCCGTATCCATTAGCCATGACAGAGCTCAGGTATTTAAAATTTGCTTTATTTCGAGTCGAAGGCTGAAAATAAATTATTTCAGCCGCGATTTTAGACTGCACTGATTAAATACTTAATCATTACGCAACCCTTCAACTGCATAAATAGGCCATGTCGATAAATTAAAAATGTGGTCTTTATGCTTTACTTTTTCGTCAGAAAAAAATTCTGTTGAAAAACGTATTGCGTGTTTATTTTTTTTCTCAGAGCAAAAATAAAGTAATGATTTCAAGTGACCGCTTTTGCTGGATTTAACTTCGATGGGTATCATTTTTTTGTTTTT
>CANBND010000044.1 GCA_947370945.1 Pseudobdellovibrionaceae bacterium
CTCAGTCACAAGACTGCCCGCACCAACAACACAATGATCTGGAACAACGGCACCGTCCATAACGATCGATCCCATTCCAACCAATGTACTGTTGCCTATTTTACAACCATGTAAAACGACATTGTGACCAACAGTAACTCGATCTCCGACGACACAAGCGTGTTTACCAAATGTACCATGCAACGTTGAACCATCTTGAATGTTTGTTTCACGACCAATTGTGATCGGCATAACATCACCACGTAAGGTCGTGTTATACCAAATCGAAGATTTTTCGCCAATAGTGACATCTGAAATGATTTTTGCACCATCCGCAATAAACACATCTTTTGCAATCACCGGAGATTTTCCGCGAGCTGAAATAAGAAAGTGGTCTAGTGACATAAATTATTTTTGCCAGAAAATTCTGGTCTGGCCATAAGTGATTTTGATAATTCCGAAACTTCAACGGTCATTGTTTTTGATTTTTGAATAAAATCTTTCGTTGCGAAAATTGGAGTTTTTAAATAAATGCACAGGCTCATCGCCTCGTCGGCTTTTAATTTCAAACTTTGATATTTCGGGTGCCCCGTCATATACATTCTGACGTATTGATGAACGCCTTTAATTTCAATAAATACACAGCGATCCATTTTGATATCTAGACTGTTTAATAATAATTGTGAAAACTTATGCGGCGTCATCGGCGCTTGTGTCGATGACGACTGAGTCAGCGTCATACCCGCCTCGATTTGCGAGATTCCAACAGGCAATGTATAAAGCCCTGAATCATCCTTTAATAACAAGAAAGGCCTTTCGGCTTGATTGGCTAAACTTAAACCGTAGGGTTTTAATTCGATCAGATCTTTTTCTTCAAAATCAACGCGTTCATCTTGTGGACGCGAAAATAAAAAATCAGGACTGATCATATTTAAATATTTAGTTTCAGAATCTTTTACTGACATGACTGGCTTTCTGGATTTACTGACATAACTCTCCACGAAACACGCTCGGAAACGCCTGTGTGATTCGAACAGGAACAGTTTTTCCAATCAATTCTTTAGTCCCCATAAAATACACTAATTTATTTTGAGTACTGCGACCTTGCGCTTTGCCTTGCTCATTAATACTTTCAACCAAAACTTGTAACGTTTGATCTTGGTATTTTTTAACTAATTCAAAAGCCATTTTTTCATGAACTTCAAATAAATGATTTAATCTTTGGTTTTTAACATATTCAGGAATCTGATCTGTAAACTGTGCCGCTTTTGTAAAAGGTCGCGGAGAATACATAAACGCAAAAATAGTTTCGAACTGAACTTCTTTCACCAGATCCAGTGTTTGTTGAAAATCAGCTTCAGTTTCACCAGGGAACCCAACAATGATGTCAGTTGATAACACTAAATTAGGAATATATTTTTTCATCAAAGCTATTTTTTCCAAATAAATTTCGCGCGTATAACCGCGATTCATTTTTTCTAAAATACTTGAACTTCCGGATTGAAATGGCAAATGCACATATTCACAAATTTTATCTTGGTGATCGGCCATGACATGCATCAATTTTTCGTTGAAATCTTTAGGATGCGACGTCGTATAACGAATGCGTTCGATATCAGTATCTGTTGCAACTTTTTTTAAAAGATCTGCAAAATCGTATTCTCCACCAGCGCCATTATCAGTGTGGTATGAATTTACGTTTTGACCAAGTAGCGTAACTTCTTTCACTCCGCGCTGAACCAATGTCCGAACGTCCATCACAACGTGCGACAGTGGTCGTGATTTTTCACGACCACGAGTATAAGGCACAACACAAAACGTACAAAAATTATCACAACCTTTGGCAATATTTACGAACGTCGAAACACCCGGATTGCGTACAAGCGTTTCAACATGGTAAGGAGCACGATGTTCAAATTTGGCGTTAATAATTTTTTCTTTACCTTTGGTTTCATAAACTTGAGAAACCAAATTTGGCAAATTATCAATGTTGTCTGTACCAAAAACAAAATCAATCAGTGGCTGTTGTTTAATTAATTTTTCTTTTTCTTGCTGGCCGACACAGCCACCAACACCAATTTTTAAATTTGGATTTTTATCTTTTAATTTTTTATAACGACCAACTTCAGAATAAACTTTATGAACTGGTTTTTCACGAATCGAACACGCATTAATAATAATAAGATCAGCTTCTTCAGGAGTTTGCACAGGATTAAAATGAGCCATCTCTAATAACGAATACATTCTTTCGGTATCATTCACATTCATCTGACAACCGTATGTTGAAACATACACACCGCGGCCCAAACCGATATCAAGTGAATTGTAATCTGATTTTATTGATTCGATAGATGTAGGATCGACAGCCGCCAAGATATTATTTTCAGTATTATTTTGCATAGTCGTACGTTATAAAAACTACTTGTATTTCAGTCAATAAATTGAGAAACAATTATCTTTTATTCAAAAGGCCAAAGGAAGACACACACCCCATGAATCCACGTACAAAAACAGTTTCTAAATGGACAGAGCTTCCGATTGACCTAAAAACTCAAATCAGCACTATTTTTCAGCAAAATTTTAAAACTGAGATCGGCCCCACTGGCGAAATTCGCACAGATGGACGCATTTACCCCAATGAAATTGTGCTCAGCGTTGGAATTCATAAAAAAGGCGAACTGCGTTTTCATAATTTCGAAGTCTCGATAGACCACAAAAACGACAAAGAAAAAGTCGTCGAACTGATTTATTTGTCAGTCGACGCGATCGCAAGCCTGGTGACTGAATATTTTGAAAACGACGAAGACATCGAATTACCCTACACATGGATGCAATACCCATTCAACGGCCAAAATGTTTGGTTGCAATTTTCAACCGTGAATCCCGATCTTGAATCTGAAGCCAATAAATTATTGGGACTTACAGATGACGCTGAAACCATTTTAAAAAATGCCGAATCCGAACGTTCTGCCGACGCACTTGATGCCACCGAAGATGAATTTGATGAATTAGTTAAACACATCGACCTTGAACAAATGCAAGTGCCCACGATGTTCAAATCGAAAAAGAAAAAGGACGAGTTACATTAGTTATTTCTGAATATGATAATACTCGTAAAAATCTTTCGCGTAATCATTTTTGAACGAATGACTACGGCTACCCAGAGCTGCAAAAATATTCCAAATTATAAATAAAACAGCCACCGTATAAATCCAACTGGCCTTTAAATTATATTTTTGAACAGCAAAAATCATAAATAAACTGATCGCCGGAAAACATAAAATAAAATGCCAATGATTAAATTCAACGGGTGACAAACTAGCCGCAATAAAAACAGCAACAAACATCACTGCAAAATAATTCAAAAATCTATGTTCAAAGTTTTCTTCTAAACTTTGTTTAAATTGAATTTTTTCACGCCAAGGATATTTTTTAAAAAATCCACCAATCACTTGAAAACTAAATATCAAACTGCCCGCGGCCAAAATCCATTTTAAAACATGAAATATATTAGATACAATTAAACGAATCGTCTCATTTAAAATCCAGTCAAACTGAATTTCAGAAAAAATATGACGACCAAAATAAATGGACCCCATTCTAAAAAAATAAATCATTGATTTAATGACCGGATACACCAACACAAAATTGCGACCAATAAAGGCATCACTTTTTGTAAAATCAATATTTTGCTCGACGCCCACGTTTGAAAAACGATCGATCAAATAAGGCACTAGCGACAAAAAAATCAATGCAGTACCCGCTGCAAATCCGCGCCAGCTGATTTTTATTTGTTTTGTTAAAAATAATCCCAATGAAATAATGGCCAGTATAATAAATGAAAAGTGTGTCTGAAAACAAAGCCCAATCATGACCACATGAAAAAATGTCAGCCAAAAATTTTTTTGTTTCATTTTTAGAGCTGTATACAAATGTACGGTTGAAAATAAAAATAGATACGCCGGATTATACAGCTCAGATTGTTCGATTCGCCAAGGGTTCAACCAAAAAAATAAACCTAATAGCAAAACTGGAAAGCCTTCGTGAATTAAAAATCCAATACGTCTTAATAAAAAATAACTGATGAAATGAAAAATAAAAATTATGGCCATTGCTGAATATGGCGAAAAATAAATTTTCATCGGAAGACCCGTAACAGCTGTTAAAAACGATCCTGGAATTGATCCAACCTTGGTGGCGCGATTACCAAAATTGGTCCATTGATTTGTTTGCACCAGTTTTACGGCTTTATCCATCAACTGCGTATTATCAGGATGAATCATCAGTGTTTTAAACATCAGTGCGCAGAGCAGCGCACCAATGAATAAAATGAGAATCTCACTTTTAGAATAAGTCAGATTTCGAATTAGTAATCTCCGTCGTCATCAATCGCTGTTGATTCAACTGTTCCACGAATTTCATCCGTGAATGATTGCGCTTCGTCATCACCAGCATCATCAGGAATGACTGATTCATCAATTTCAAGTTCAGCAATTGAACTTAAGAAATCTTTTTCAGTTTTTAAATCTTTTTTGATCATTTCTAAAAACTTATCTGGATATCTTGATGTCAATGCGACAATATATTTTTCAAGCTTATCATCAATCAGAATTACTTTTCTGATTTGGATTTTTTTCCACAATAATAAATAATGATATCTGCAGTAGCCTTCAACATTTGCAACTTGATCGCAATCGCGAACGCGACACAGTCTGCGGCCTTCAGAATCTGTTAAATAAATTTCGGCATCTGCGGATTCCGAATCGTCATCATCTGAAAACTCATCCAGATTATCATCTTCGTCATCGTCTTCGACGGCTTTTAAATCGTCTTCGTATTCAGCGATTTCCGATTCTCCGAAATCGTCATCGATATCATTTTCGATATCGTCATCATCGTCTTTTTTCTTGTCGTTTTTTTTTGATTTCGACTTTGATTTCGGATTTATTTTTGCCTTAGTCCCTGTTTTTAATGTCTGGGGTTTTGCGTCAGTTTTGACCGCAACAGCCACCGTTTTTTGATTTTTCAAATCTTCTTTAGACACTGTTGCACTTTTAGAAGCAGATTTTGCATCATCTTTTGATGCACTGTTTGCCTTCTTAAGTATTACAGTCGGTTTTGACGCCGAATTTGCTTTATTTTTAGACTGATCTTCGTTTTTTTGAATCGGTTTTTTTGCCATAGTGATTTAGCGTTGCGGTAAAAAACATTCTCTGTCAACTTCAATTTATAATAATATCTATAAATAATATTTTAAATTCAACAGACTTTAAAATATCAAAGGAGAAAAAAATGGAAAATGTCGTTATCGTTTCAGCACAAAGAACTGCCGTTGGATCTTTTCAAGGAAGTCTTTCAACTTTACCCGCTCCAAAATTGGGTGCGATCGCCATCAAAGCAGCCCTTGAAAAAATTAATTTAAATCCTGCAGACGTCCACGAAATTATCATGGGCCAAGTTTTAACAGCAGGTGCTGGACAAGCCCCAGCCAGACAAGCTGCAATTTTTGCTGGAGTTTCAAATTCAACTCCATGTTTAACAATCAATAAAGTCTGTGGATCAGGTTTAAAAGCTGTGATGCTTGCAAGTGATTCCATTCGCTTAGGACACACAAGTGTTGCTGTTGCCGGAGGCCAAGAAAATATGAGCCTTGCACCGCACTTGATTGAAAATTCTCGAACTGGTTACCGCATGGGGAATGTTTCAATGACAGACTCGATGATTAAAGATGGTTTATGGGACCCTTACAATAATTTTCACATGGGTAACGCTGCTGAAATTTGTTCACGCGAATTTTCTTTCACTCGTGAAGCCCAAGATCAATTCGCAATCGATTCATACAAAAAAGCTCAAGCAAGTATTGCAAACGGCGTTTTTAAAAATGAAATTGCTGACGTCGTTATCGAAGGCAAAAAAGGTTCCGTTACAATTAATACAGATGAAGAACCCGGAAAAGCCATGTTCGAAAAAATGCCCGGATTAAAACCAGCGTTCGAAAAAGATGGAACAATCACTGCTGCGAATGCATCAAAAATTAATGACGGTGCTGCTGCAATTGTGTTGATGTCTGAATCTGAAGCGAAAAAACGTGGCCTGACACCACTCGCAAAAATTGTTTCACACGCCACATTTGCACAAGATCCAAAATATTTTACAACAGCTCCGGTCGGCGCAATTAAAAAATCATTAGAAATCGCAAATTTAAAAATTTCTGATATTGATCTTTTTGAAATCAACGAAGCATTTGCAAACGTCACAATGGCCGCACAAAAATCTTTAGAAATTCCTATGGACCGCATCAACGTTTTCGGCGGAGCCATTGCTATCGGTCATCCGATCGGCGCCAGCGGCGCACGTATTTTTACAACTTTGATTCACGGGCTACAGACAAAAAATGCAAAACGTGGATTAGCTACACTTTGTATCGGTGGTGGCGAAGCTGTTTCTGTAATTATTGAAAGAATTTAAGGTAAACAAAGTTTACAGGAAGTGAAACTGGACTATGTCGAAAAAAGTTTATCAAAACGCCAAAGAAGCCCTTCACGATGTGAAAGATAATTTAACTTATCTTGTGGGTGGTTTCGGTCTTTGCGGAATTCCTGAAAATTGTATCGCAGCACTCAGGGATTCAAATGTGCAAAACATCACATGCGTTTCAAACAACGCGGGAGTTGATGATTTCGGTTTGGGTTTGCTATTACAAACCAGACAAATTAAAAAAATGATGTCATCATATGTGGGCGAAAATGCCACGTTCGAAAAACAATACATGAACGGCGAACTTGAACTTGAATTTTGTCCACAGGGCACACTGGCCGAACGCCTTCGTGCCGGTGGCGCTGGAATCCCTGCTTTTTATACTCCCACAGGCGTTGGAACAAAAATCGCGGAAGGAAAAGAAGTTCGAGCTTTTGAAGGGCGTGAATTCGTTTTAGAAAAAGGAATCACCGGCGAATTTGCTTTTGTCAAAGCTTGGAAAGGCGATAAATTCGGAAATTTAATTTACCGAAAAACTGCGCGTAATTTTAATCCGATGATTGCGACTGCAGGAAAAATCACAATTGCCGAAGTTGAAGAACTTGTTGAAACTGGAACACTTGATCCCGATCAAATTCATACACCGGGTGTGTACGTCCAACGTATTTTTCAAGGTACGAATTATGAAAAACGCATAGAACAAAAGACTGTGAGCAAATAACTTATGCCATTATCACGCGAACAAATTGCAAAACGCATCGCCCAAGAAGTTCAAGATGGTTACACTGTAAATCTTGGAATCGGAATTCCTACGTTGGTTGCAAATTATATTTCACAAGACTTAAGTGTTATGTTACAAAGTGAAAATGGATTATTAGGAATGGGACCATTCCCCACCGAAGAATACGTCGACGCTGACTTAATTAACGCCGGAAAACAAACAATCACTACAGCACTTGGCGCCAGTTTTTTTTCAAGTGCCGACAGCTTTGCGATGATTCGTGGGGGACACATTGATATGACAGTCCTCGGCGCAATGGAAGTCGACGAAATGGGTAACATCGCAAATTGGATGGTCCCAGGTAAAATGATCAAAGGCATGGGCGGCGCTATGGATTTGGTTGCTGGAGCAAAAAATGTAATCGTAGCCATGCAACACACTGATCGCGAAGGAAATTCAAAATTACGAACAAAATGCACTTTGCCGTTAACAGGTGTTCGTTGTATTAAAAAAATTGTTTCAGATTTTGGTGTAATTGAAATTACCGATCAGGGTTTTGTATTATTAGAATACGCACCTGATATGACGGCCGATCAAGTCTTAAAGGCCACTGAGGGTAAAATGACTTTACATCCTGAATGTAAACCCATGAAAGTATAGCTTAAATACTAAACTAGACCCTTTCTGGCCCTAAAATATTGGCCCCTTGATTGCTTTATATAACGCTAAGGGGATCTTATGAAAACACTTTTAGCTACAATCGTCGTTGTTTTTTCAATTTCAACTTTTGCGCAATTACCACCTTCGGCAGTTGTCACAAACGTACAAATTGATGGCTCAGGTTGTGACGCCAGCAATGCCACTGCAATCATGACTCAAGATTTAAATTATCTGAGTGTTCTTTATGACCGCTTCGCAGCGCAAATTGGTCGTGGCACTGAAAATCCAGATGCAAAATCCATTGAAAAAAGATGTACAATTTTAGTCGATGTTAATGTGCCGCGCGGATGGATGTTTGATATCGATTCGATCGAATACAAAGGTTATGTTGAACTTCCAAATAAATTAGCAGTCGCCTATCAAGTTGCAGCAGCTGAAATTGCTGGCGGTAAGGGAAGTGTTGGATTTGAACAAAAATTATTTAATGGACCCAGATCTGAAAATTATTCTTTATTGATGAAAAACAAATCGATCTTAGGTTCAAACTTAACACTGAATACAATTGCTTGTTTAGCCAGCGGTCAAAATATCAGAATCAAAATCACATCACTGATTGGTGTTCGAAATTTATTGGCTCAAATTTTTAAACCTGCTGTAAAAATTGTTGTCGATTCAACAGACGCAAGTTTTAGACAAAAATTAAAATTGAACTGGAGACGTTGTCAGTAGGTTTTGATTTAAATTGGCTTTGTATTTAAAAAAATTTATTTCGGCATCCTTATAGATCTCGATTTTAAAATTTTATAAATCTGCGGAGATAACCAACTCCCTGCCAATTCATGTCCGTATGAGGTCAGATGAACAAAGTCCCACCACAATCGGCCTTCATTCATATTGTCTTTAATCTGCAAAAATTTATGTAATTGTAAAACCTGGACACCTCTCTTTTCTCCTAGGCTTCTGAGTGCTAAATGATTATCCAATAACGCTGTATTTTTTTTATTTCCTCTCCACTATTGGCCTCTTCCAAAAAAAGAGTTTGTATTCCTGCAGATTGATTCAAATTTAAAAATTCATTCATGTTGTCTACAAATTGAAGCGTCGATAAATCATTATTTGAAAGATTAATAATAACTACATCAGGCTTTAGCTGAACATATTTATTTCTGTATTCATTCAATAAAAATCCTGAACTTTTACCAGAAACAGAAGCGTTGATAGATTCAACGTCAATTTTTAACGATAAATACTTATGAACATGAACAAAAAAAGTATCTTCAAGCTTTTCCGCACCCGCACCAACTGTTTGAGAACTTCCTATAAATAAAATTCTGTAGTCAGTCGATTTTAATTTTCTAGCGTTTAACTTTTCAGGCAGACCTTCCTGGCAAGTTTGATTTTTAATGCCACAATAAATTGGGCCTTCAAATATTCTTGCCAAAGGATAACCTCTGTCTTCAACACCTCGGTGAGTAATCATTTCTCCGCCAGAAAACTTATACCAAAAATTAAAAACAGTGTTTCTGACAGATTCAATACTTGGAACAGCATAACCTTGACCTAAAGAAAAAAGCGGCCTGGTTATGCCAGATTCAGCGGGCGTCAGTTTTGAATAATAGGCGTAGTCAAAAATATACCAACACGTTGAACAAAAACAAACTACAAACAACAGCAATATGTATGTGAATAGGCTTTTCTTAGTTCTCACAAAAAACTTTTCAAAAACAAAACGTGACAGAACTGTTTGTAAAATAATAACGAAACCGACGTTTAAAAAAAACAGCAATAACCAGTTTTTTGAGTTTCGAAACGATATCTTTTTTACAGGTTGCTTGAGTTGATACAAAGTAAGATCATCAACTTTTACCTGACCTCGCCCATTTTGAAAACCGATTTGACCAAATTGCATTTTTGCAAGTTTAGCTAATAAAACACTCGTGCCATCAACTTTTAACATCAATCCATCAGTCACATTTTCCAGACTGATGTTATGTAAACCTGCGGATATAAAAAAATTGGGGATTATATTCTTCGAAGCAAATTGCTCATCGTTCGTGCTTTCAAAACTCATCGAAAACTTATTAGCTCGGCTATCTAATCTTAACCCAGAATATCCATTTTGGGTTTTATTATATATAAAATCCAGATATGATTGGTCCTCAAGTTGAATTTTAAATTCAACTTTTTCCATATGCATCGGCTCTTTATATATAACTTTTTGATATCCGAAATATGTACCTAGATTAAGTACATTCTGAGCCAAAGGAATTCTCGTCAACAAAAATTCATCTGCACCCATCAAACCCATATTCAACATACGTTTTTGAACAATCCATTGATTATTCAAGTACAAAGAATTCTGCGAGTAAAGAACTGCTTCTGTTAACAAAGCCACACAAGCAAATAGCAAAATACAATATAAAAAAAATATTTTTCTTATGTTAGATCTCTTTTATGTTTTTAAATCTCAAAGGAAGCTGATCTTGGTCAGCTTTTTTAAATTCTTCACCGCCCACTGTATGAACATGCAATGAATTTGTTTTACCATGATCGGCGACGGGCTGACCCAGTGTGAAAATAATTCGATCACCCGTTTTTGACAATCCATTTTCAATCAACATTCTTTCGACCTGCGAAATAATGTCTTTTAAATTTTCATACGGTCTTAAATGCAAAGTCTGCAAACCCCACGTGATTTCCAGACGATTTAAAACATCAAGATCTGTCGTGATCGCAATAATCTGTGCCTTAGGTCTGAATGTTGAAATAATTTGTGCGGTTTTACCTGATGTTGTTAAACAGACAATTGCACTGGCATTTAACTTTAATGCTGATAAGACAGAACCAGCAGCAATTGCCGCAGGAGTGCTTAATAATTCATGTTCAAGTGATAATTTATAATAATTATTTTCATTTTTTTCAACTTCGACAATAATTTCATGCATTGTTCTGATTGATTTGAATGGATATTTTCCGCTGGCACTTTCCGCCGATAACATCAAAGCATCTGAGCCATCTAAAACTGCATTTGCAACGTCTGTAATTTCAGCGCGCGTTGGCCGGGGGTTTTCAACCATTGAGTCCAACATTTGTGTCGCAGTGATCACGGGTTTTCCCATTTGATTACATAAACTAATAATTCTTTTTTGAACTCCCGGCAAACGACTTTGCCCTGTTTCAACGGCCAAATCACCACGAGCCACCATCACAACATCTGAAAGTCTAATAATTTCTTCTAAATTTTCTAAAGCTTCCAGCATTTCAATTTTTGCAACAATTTTCGCAGGTGATTTGTGTTGATCAATAATTTCACGTAATTGTCTAATATCTTTCCCGTATCTGACAAAACTTAATGCGATGTAATCGACATTATTTTTTAATCCAAAATCCAGATCGGCTTTGTCTTTTGCGGTCATAGCCTCAACCGGTAAGTTTACTCCGGGTAAATTCATACCTTTTCTGTTTTTTAAAATTCCTCCATAAATGACTTTGGCTTTTAAAGTTTTTTCGAACACTTCAGTCACTTCAAGTTCTAATAACCCATCGTCTAACAAAATACGAACTCCAGGCTTTGAGGCCCGACACAATTCTTTGAAATCGCTAGGGATCAATCCTTCACGACCTAAAACATCTTCAATGGTAACAGTAACAATTTCATCTTGAGTAATGACAATCGAACCTTTTTCGAATAATCCGACACGTACCTTTGGGCCTTGCAAATCTTGTAAAATAGTCACTGGTGCTTTGAGTGCAATTGATTTTTCGCGAATGATTTTAATCACAGATAAATGCTCTGCATGCGTACCATGACTGAAATTCAATCTGGCAATATTTAAGCCTGCATAAATAGCTTTTTCTATATTTTCAGGATCTTTAGTTGCTGGGCCAATAGTGGCTACGATTTTTGCGCGGCGATGAAATAGGGGCTGTGTTTCTAATTTTGATTGCATCAGAATATCGTAAATAATTACTGTTCAAAAGTCCTCATAAAAAACAACTGCCGCGACCTTTTTCTTTCAAGCAAAACTTTTTCTTGTTCAGCAATACGGCGTTTTTCAACATTTTCTTCTGACGCGATCTCTCTGTGAATATGATTTTGCAAAGCCTCGGTTTGTTTTTTTGAATCTTCATTCAGTCGATTTTGGTATTGCTTTGACAGCGAAGCTAATTCTTTTTTTAAAAGTTCTTTTGACGTATAAAATTCTGACAAATACTGAACCAAAGCTTCTCGGTTTAATAATTCCGATTTTTGCAAAACCAATGACGCTAAATTTTTCAAGTCCTTATCCTGTGGAGGATTTTGATTCTCGAAACTTAAAGTTTTAAAATCTAAATTGTTTGAATCCAACAAATGGATTTCGTTTATATTTTTTTTAATGAATTGTTGCTTTAACGTATTCACTTCGTAGCCAGAAATTTTGTACTTATCAGCCGATTGCAATATTAAAAAGCCCTGTTTGATTTCAACATTAATTTTGTCGTTACTTTTTTCCAACTGTATCACTGAATCTTTAGAAAATTGAATTTTAATTTTATTCCATTCAGCGACTGCACTTTGTCGTGCTTTAACTAAACAGGGTGATTCTTGATTTAAAATACAATCTTCAGGAACTTGAATCAATGACTCGGACGCCTTCATCTGATTAAAAAACAGAATGAGAGCTGTTGCGGCTAATATCTTCACAGTTTTTTTGATTCCGCATTTTTTTGATTTTTTGCGAAATTCTTTTGAATGATATCCTTGATGACAGAGGCCTCGCTGCGACGCTGGTGCTTATCGTAATAATTTTTCAATAATTCCAAAGATTTGCCTGTCCATTCCGAATCCGGATACTGCGTCACCATAACATCTATATCTGCCAAACACTGATCATTGATTTCAGATTTACATTGCATTTCCAATTTATAATATAAGGCCTTTGAAATTGATTTTGCATTTAAACTGTTTGACTTTACTTTTTCCAAATATTTCAAAGCCTGTTCATTTTGTTTTTTACCGTAAGATTCCCGGTACTTTGAAAAATAAAATTCCGACATGTCGATGGGTTCAATATTGGTGTTTTGTATTCCTTTAGCGCTTGATTGAATCGATGCAGGACTGCGATTTGAATCCGTCTTTAAAGCTGATAATTCGAACATCAGTTTTTCATTCTGATTTTTTAGATTTTCATAAGCTAGGTTCTCGGCTCGGACACCTGATTCGTATTCTCTAAAATTGGTAAAAACCAAAATTTGCAAAGCAAAAAGTACTAAAATAAAAATAACATACTGCATATTTGACTTCATGATAATATTTTCGGCATTCGCTAGACTAAAGTTTAATTTATTATTTTCAAATCTCAGAATGAAACATATTTTTAATGACAAAAAAATCAAAATTGATAGGCTCTGATCTTTCTTTAATTGCTCTTCAGCATAGGTATTTAAAATGAATAAATCTGAACTGGTTACAGCTATTTCTTCAAAAACTAAAATGAGTAAATCTCAAATCGAGACATTGCTGGATGCCACACTTGAAATTATTCAAAAAACAGTTTCGAAGGGCGAAGAGGTAAAACTTGTTGGCTTTGGTTCGTTTCAAAAAACAAAACGTATGGCAAAAACTGGCCGAAATCCAAAAACAGGCGAAACTCACAAAATTCCAGAAACGAGTGTTCCTCGTTTTAAGCCCGGCAAAGATTTCAAGGACAGTGTTAAATAATTTAGCCAAATAAATTCTAAAATTTAAAGTTTCGTTAGAACTGATCAAATTTACTTTTAGCCACATTTGGCCAATGATCAATAACTTCAATTAAATCATAATATTTAATTTGAAATGACTTGTTCATTATATCCTGAAATAAAAAACTTTTGCTCAACGGAAATTTCAATCGTTTATTTAAATAGGCCCAGAATATTTTTTCACCCATAATACCACCTAACAGCCTTGCCGCGGATGCGTAGGAATGCTGGCTGTGCGCTTTGAATCGCCGACTCGTTGTTTCTACGGCTTGAGTATTCATTTCTTTTAATTTTTGTTCTAAAGCAATGGCCAGCACGTCTTTGCCTTGATCATCAAAATTTTCAGACATTAAAAATGAACGCATATCAAAAACGGTACTGGTTTTGCGTTTTGGATTCATTATTTTTGAAAAAAAATAAGTCAACATTTCAAGCCAGATCAATGACAAAAAATATTTTTTCGAATCAGTTATCGTTTTAACATAAACTCGCTGTTGATATAAAAAATATTCAGCGGCTAATTTACTAATGTGATTCAAGCTAAAACTTTCTAGGTACCCTTTTTGCAACTCAGGTACATAAAAACTTTTTTTGTCAGATATATCTTTTTGAATTTTACGCTTTGCAGATACGTCTAATTGTTTAAATTCTTCGGAAAAATTAATTTCAGTTAAAGCATAAATACTAACGGATGCCGTATTTGTTTCAATTTTTAAGGTGTCTGACAGAAAACGTACACACCTAGCAATGTGATCCGTCGTATCGATTTCGTCATCTTCAGATTTTAAATGGCTTTGTGAACTTTCAAGCCACAATAAATAATTTTGCCACTTAACCCACGGCAAAACAGCCATAACTGCCCAGCGATTTTTCCCCAGATCAATAAAATCTGATACATTATTTTTTGATTCTAATAATTTAAAATATAAGTCGTCTGGACTTTGAAAAACTGTTTGTATTTTATATTTTGGAAAAATATTTCTTAAACTGATAGGCAAATGATTTTTAGCCAAATGATAATCGCCCATCTGCACTATCAATAGCCGGCTCGTATCTATCAGAAAATTTTTACGTATATGCATTGCTATTTTTTGATCGCGTACCAATAAGTTCGCATGCATTTGATTGATGGCATAAACTGGTACTTTGTTCTGACTGGCCCAGTGTAGTAAAGGTTTTACGAATTGAAATGAAAAGTTCCAGTTTTTGTTCCATTTGGCTTGTACGATAAAATCAGCTTCCGAAATTTGTCCTGTCAGATACTTATCCAGAACTTTCTGATATTTAGCATCTAGACATTCTAACCCCAATGCCAACTCTTGAGGTTTTAACTTTCTACAAACCCGCAAAAGTGATCTGATCGACTGCGGCTCCGAGTGAAAATCACCAAACAACAAAATATCGGTCTTGGCCAAAGATTTAAAAAAAATGTCACTTGTTGTTGTTTTTGCCTTTGCTATTTTAATTTCAGTTAAATAATGCTTCTTATAACGCTCTATTGAAGCTGCAGATTTACCCAAAATAGTTTCGACCCTGTTTTTGATCTCTTCATAGAATTCGATCCTGCGTTTTAAAAGGTCTTTGTGGTTCATCGCAATATAATATTAAAACACTGCTTGATTTCAATCCTTAAAAGCAAAATGATATAACTATGAACAAAAAAATGAATTTACTGCTATTGTCTTTATTGGCGACCACTCTGACATTTATTTATTTAACCTATCATCATTACAGTTTGATTTTAGGCATAACACCATCGTCGCTGTGTCACATCAGTCAAACATTAAACTGTGATGCTGCTGCCCTCAGCTCATATTCGGAATTTTTGGGAATTCCAATTGCTGTTTTTGGCATGTGTTTTTCGTTTGTTCTATTCGTCGTTATGTTTTTTGTCCGTCTGGAATGGCTCCAGCCAACGACATTTGTTACATCTGTACTAAAAACATTACTTTTTGCTTCTGCGATTTTATCTGTTGTTCTAGGTTTAATTTCAGTTTTTAAATTGGGTGTTATCTGCCCGTTCTGTCTTATGAGCTATGTCTTAAGCTTTATCAATTGTTTCTTTATTTTCGGAATGTATAAATTCAATTTTTCAGGATTATCATTTTCTGCGCTCGCAGAGCACAAAGGTTATTTATTAACTTTAGCGATGATCCCCTTTCTTGCTTGGTTTACATCTTCCACTGTACTTTCGTCATTTGGATATGATGAGCTGATCAAAGTTATCCCCGAAAAATTATCGCATTGGAAGCAGATGCCTGTGCAAAACTTTGATCTTCAATCTGGATTGATTAAGGGGGACTTCAACAGCTCAAATACGCTTGTTGAATTTGCCGATTTCAAATGCCCACACTGCAAAGTCGCAAGTGAAACCATTAAAAATTTCTTAAAAAATTCTCCAAAAATAAAAGTTATTTTCAAAGTGTTTCCTTTGGATGGCAATTGCAATCCAAATGTTAGCTTCAAAGGTGATTCATCACGCTGCCAAATGGCCGGACTTGTTTTATGTGCAGAAAAATTGGCAAAAAACGGTTGGGCTGTTCATGATTATTTTTTTGAAAACCAAGAATCTTTGGCACAAATTTCAGATGTAAAAACTGAATTCAAAAAAGTTGCGGAATCCTTAAAAATGAATGCTGACGAGATCATAAAATGCAGTGACTCAACAGAAACCTATGCTTTGATTGCTCAGTTATCAAATGAAGGTAAGGCTGCAAATGTTGAAGGAACGCCCTCGATTTATTTGAATAAACAAAAAATTGAAGGTCAATTTTTACCTATTTTAAAAGCTGCGTACAAAACTTTAAATTAAACCAATCGAGCGATAAAACCAATCTAAGGCGATGGATATATATTCGTCAAAGACAATGGATATCGTTAGACCCAAGCCCCAAAACAGTTCGATCACAAATGCAGAAATAGCAACAAGTGCGACTGAACACCAGATTGCTTTAACAACAATTTGCGTGGATTTAACATCGTTTAAACGTAACTCCTCTTCGGCTTTCTCAATTTTTTTTATAACAAACTTTAATTCTTGAAAATGCTCTTTAAATTTCTCTTTTAATTCATGCTGTTTTGTTCGAGTTAATGAGGTTAATCCTGGAAAATTTCTTTTGGTTCTAATTGCAAAAATCAGATCGATTGAATGCTGAATATAACGTTCTGTTTTTTGTTGAAAACTTGCATAAGGTGATTCCTTATTTAAAAAATCCTTCAGATATTGAATGGCTCGATCATATTCTTCGTTGATGACAAATGTTAAAATATTGTAGCGTAACGTATCCGGTCGCCCTAGATCAGAAAGATCTAAATCCTGTGGGCTTTTTCGTTCATCTTTTTTTAATGCTGCAGCCATAACCACTTATCGGTAAATACAAAAATAACTACAATCTGGCAGTTCAATCAGGCTCAGAGCTGGCCAATAGTCTAGTTTTATTGCTTGGTCGCTTTGTTTTCGTTTACAGACTTTAGTGTTGGTTAAATTCATGTCACACTAAGTTTATTGTTACATTTAACTTCAAGGAGGAAGTTATGGAATTTTC
>CANBND010000045.1 GCA_947370945.1 Pseudobdellovibrionaceae bacterium
TGATAATTAGTTTGCGACCTAATTTGTACTTTTAAATAAAAACGGATACGTGACAACGACCTTTGTTCCGCCTTTAGGTTCTGGAAATTTCCATTTTGAAACTTTATTTAAAATGCAACCTTCGACGGGTTGGCTTTTTAATGTTGTGTCACCGATCAGTTGTGATTCAACATGACCAGTTCCAGCGATCGTAAATTTCACTGCGACTTTGCCGTAAAGATCTGGGTTGGCAGATAATTGACGTTCGTAACAATATAAAATTTGTCCTAATTGAGTTTTGATATATTGCGCGATAATTTCACGATCAAGACCACCAGTGACTTCGGATTCTTCTTCGATCAAACCCACGCCACCAGAACCGGTTTTACCTGCAGCTAAACCGTTACCCAGTCCGGCAGTGCCTTTGCCGCCGCCGACTCCGCCTGTTGATACACCTTTGCCTGAACCTACGGCGTCACCTGTCCAGTTACGACCTGAAGATTCAACTTTGCCAACGGCAGCCAGTGCACGACCACTGGCGCCTTCGCCAGCTTTTTGTCCTGATGTTGTTACTAAAACATTTGCAGTACGCGCATCGGTAGCAGAAACTTTACCGATCAACTGAGAAATTCGTGCGCCAATGGCACCCTTTAACATTGCATTCACGCGACTGCCACCCGCAGCGGCTTGTGTCGGTTGTGCAGGTGCTTTTTCAGGAGCTGCTTTTGCGACAGTTTGTTGAGATTTATGTTTTTCCATTTTTTTCTTATCCATTTTGACCACAACATTTTGCGCAGTCTTAATTGGTAACTCAGCAATCGTGGCTTCTTTTTTCGGAGTTAAAATTCCTAAAAACAAAAACAAAGCCATCGCCGACAAAGTCATATAAAGCATTTTTTTGCTTTCTTTGTCTGCGATTTGATCTGATGTGATTTTTGCAATATTTTTTAAATCTTCAACTTGAATCAGTTTGGATTTAAATTGAAAACCTTCAATAATCAATTCTTGCCATTCGGTTGTTCCGGTAAAGGCGAGATCTTTTCTTTCGCCATTGATTGAATAAAATAATTTTTCATTCGGTTGTTTAATTTCTGTTTTTAACAGACGACCATTTTTTGAAACCAACAAAATTTTTCGTGTTTCAGTTCCATTGGATTGAATACGCTCGAGCGAAGATTGAATAAAATCATATTTTTCAATAATTGAAAATTCAAGTTGTGATTGTTTCAAACTGATCTGACTTTGATTTGAAATTTTTAAATCGGGGGTTTGTGAACTCATATCAAAAGACACATAATGCCAACCATCAGCACGATGTTCAAAAACACCTTCAAACTGCGAAGCGGCTTTGTCGATTGAAACTAAATTTGATTTTCGAGACAAACCAAACGTTTGTGTTGATTTTTTTGAATCAAGTTTCCACGTTTTTGTATGACCTAGTTTTGTTGTCTGTTTTAACTTTAATACTGCCATGTTTACGGCCCCCCAGCCTTATCAACAAGAAATTCTAAAAAAATAATTAATCAATATATGTTGGTGTTTCGCGAATTTTTTGGTCCAGATCTTTTTGTACATCATGAAGTGGCATAAATTTGATTCCACGTTTTTGCACCAGATAGGCGCCATCTGGATTTCGAATTGTTCCTTTTAAATTCATGTCGCCAAAATTGACTTCTTGAACTTGACGAACTGTTTTTTTAGCAAAGGCGGGCGCTGATAACATTGATATGATCAGTATATATATCGCCGTCGTTGATTTTTTCATTACAGTGCTCCGATTTTATTTATTTTTAAAAATTCAATTTTCTTTTTTAACCATTCTTTTTGTTCTGAACTTGGGCTACGCGACAAGGCTTTTTGATAAGCTATTGACGCAAGATCTTTGTTCAATGCGAACTGTTCTAAAACTCTGGCTTGTTCTAATAACGTATCGACAGAAGCCTTTGAAAAGTTAACAAGTTTTTGACTGAGTGCTATCGCTTGTTCAGTTTCACCTTTTTGAGCTACGGATTCGATATATATTTCAGCCACACTATAAGTATAAAGATCTTCTGTGTTCATGTGCGAAAATTCGTCTGAAGCGGTTAAATAATCTCGATCTGAGAATGACTTCAGAGCGTTCATAACACGAATTTCATTCGAGTTTTTCTTCATGTCTAAAACTTTTTCGAAATAAGGTAAAGCGGTGTTAATTCCTTCGACAGAATAAACGACTTTACCTTTTTGATAATTGTATAACGAATTTTCGGGTTCAGAAGCCAAAGCCTTTTCAATCATCCAAAGTGATTTATCAGTTTCATTTTGTTGATCAGCGATCACACTTAAATAATACAAACCTTGACTGCGTTGGTCTTTAGTCTCGGTTAAATTGTAAGCCAGTTTTTCAGCCTCATTAAATTTTTTAGCTTGTATGCAGCTACCGATTGATGCTGCTGATAATTTTGTAGCATCACATTTTTTATCGCTGGCGGGCAGGCGTTCAAAACCAGAGGCCGCTGTACCGAATTGATTTGGTAAATATGAAGTCAATATCTGCGATGACGGAAAGCGAACGCGTGGTTCAACGGTTTTTTCAACACTCATGTCAGCCCAAATAATTTGTTCGGATTCTGTTGTTGATAATTTTGAAATTTGGCGAAGCTTTAAAAGATTTTCTTTTCGTTTATCTTGAAAAGGCATTGTCATTTTTATCAATTCTTCACGCAATGATTTTTGTTCGGCCGCAGCTAAACTTTCTGGGATGGGCATATTGCTGACAGCTTCGATAAAGTGCACATACAAACGATCAATACCTTGCAAGCCTTGGGCTTGAATCAAATCAGATTTTGACATTTTGATTGAACTTGAAAAAGCCGTGAAGGCTTTATCTAATTTTTCAGTTTTCATTGCCAATACAGTTGCAAATTTTGATTCACGTGCTTTGACACTTTGTGAAATAAATTCTTTCTCAAGAACTTGGGCTTGAATTAAGCGGGCTTCGGCACGAATGTCAGTATCAACAGGTCGTGAATTGGCTTTCATCGAAGTATTGAAAGCTTCAGTATATTTTTTTTCAGAAAAAAACTTTTTGGCCTTGTTGATAATAATTTGTGTGGCGTACGGTTCAATATTTTCTGCGGCCAATTGGTTTTCAAGTGCGATCAATTCGGCTTGATTTTTATTATCACCAAAAGATTTTAAAAGTTTACCTCGTAAAGCAACCTTTTTAGATTTTTCAGCTTGATCATAAAGTGCTTTGTAACATCCACGTGCTTCGGGCAATTGTGAATTCACACGCAATAAATCACATGATAATTCTAAATGAGCCAATGCTTTTGCGGGTTCTAATTTTGCTAAAACACGACTGGTTTGAACAGATTTTTTTAATTGACCAGCATCAATGTAAGCTTTCAATGCTTCTTTGGTTGAATCTAAATTACGCTTATCTTGAGGGAACTGTTCGGCATATTGTTGACTTAAATCAGCGCCCTGAACTTCAAAACCACTTGAATAGGCTAATGAAATGGATTGCCATAAAGCATCCTGTGATAATTTTGTATTTTTATGCTTTGTTGCGAATTGCTTTAACAACGCGATACGTTTCTGGGCATCAAGTGTTGCTGAATCAGTTTGAATTTGAGAATAATTTGCTTCTTCAGAAATTTGAGCCAGTGATTTTTTGCGATTTACATCTGTGGTTTTTAGATTTGCGTTATCAGCAAACTTTTGAATATTTACGAAATCTTTTTTAATATTATAGATATCTAAAATAATATCTTCAGCTTTTGTTTTTAATTCTTTGTTTTTTGCAGATTGAGCAAATGGAGTTAATGATTTTAAAGATAAATCATAATCTTGTTGTTTATAAGCGATGAAGCCTAATTTAAATTGCAAAGATTCAACATGTTCCCCGTTAGAAAATTCTTTGATGTATCTGACAGCCAAGTTTTTTTGTTTTTCGACCAATAAGGGATCTTCGCTTTTCTTTTCTTTGATCATTTGTTTTTCAAGACTGAACAGTGCGCCATAAAGCGCGTCGTGAGCTTTTGTTTTATCTAAGCTTTTGTTCAAAGAAACTTCTTCGTAATTCTGTTCTGACAATTCAAATTTTTCTTGTTGAAACAACAATTCAGCGTAAGCATAGCGTGACGTTGAATCAGGAGCTGAGGCGTCCTCTTGAGATAACAAAATTTCAAAAGCTTGTTCTGTTAAACGAGAAAATTCATTATGCTGTTTATTCTTCAGCCAGATATCCCACCATTTTTTTGAAATATCTAAACTGACTTTGCGAAATTCAGTTTTACATTCTTGATTGATTTCTGCTTTGCAAAAATCTCCCATTTTTTTCATATAGCTGATGACAACATCACGTTGCTTTAATGTTTCATTCACTTCGATCAATTTGCCATACGATTTGGCCGCATTGATATTTTGAGGATACTTATCAATGAATTCTTTAACGAAGATACTGATTTCTTTATAGCGTGAATGTGATTCATATAAATTAGCCAAATTCATGATAACTTCGCCCAGTTCGTTTTCAGTCGTGATTCGACTGAAAAAACCAAATAATTCTTGGGGTGGTACGGATTCGCCCACAAACAATGTTAAATCACGCAAAGCTTCTTTGCGTAAATTAAATTTCTTTTGATCAGTGCTGTCGGCAGGATTATTTTTAACAACTGTTAACAGTTTCTGAACTCCGGCATCTGTTTGTTTTAAATTATATAAACACCAAGCAGATTTATAAATACCGTATGGATAGGCTTTTGATTTTGGGTAGTCTTCAATTTTTTGAAATTTTTCTAGACCAATTTTGAAATTTTGCTGGTTATAATAAATTTCACCAACCTCTAAAAGTGCGTCGGGAACCAAACTTGATTTTGGATGCTCAGCGACCAATTTGTTATATAAGTCTTTGGCGCGTTCTGTTTGTTTTGTTTGTAAATGCGCAAGGGCATTGTTAAATAATGCCGCATCCATGTCTTTATATTTCGGGAATTCTTTTTCAATTTTGTTATAAATCGTGATGGCATTTTTAAGCGACTCTATAGCTTTTTGATTCTGTACACCTAACTTTATTAATTTTTTATCGAAACGCTCATTCAGATCGAAAAAACGTCCTGATTTTGCACGGCGCATATAAAGTTCAGCCAGACGATAATTTAATTCAGCTTCGTCAGGGGCACCTTTTTTTCTTTTGATAATATTTGAAAGTGATTCGATCGCCTTATTTTCAGCGCGTGTGATTAACACTTCAGATTTAAAAGCCGTTTCTTGGTTAACCTCTTCGTTTTCAGAATTTAATTTTACTTCGGGCAAGAGGCCTTTTGTGTTTTCTGCAGCGGCAAAAATTTGCGAGCTGAGCAACGTCATCAAGGTTACTTTTAAAATATACGAAGTAAGATTAAATTTATTTTGCATGTCATTGTCCTACAGTTGTCACAAGTTTTAAATTTGGAAAACCCGCCATTGACGCTGTGTACATGACTTTACGAATGACAGAGTACGGAAGCGCCTCGTCAGCTTGTAATAAAACATTACCAGTTTTCGCGAGTTTTTCATTTTCTTTATTAAAGTTCTGTAATTCATCAAATAGAGGTTTGATGAAATTAGAATCATTCGGGTCAATGGATGCTTGATCAAAAGAATTCGCATTTAATGATGCCAATAATTTTTTATCAAATTTCAATTCCGTGGCCGATACTGAAAGTTTAACACCATTGATCGGATTTTTTTCGCTGGCTGATTGTGGCAAGCGAACACCATTTACAGCGTCCAGATTTACTTCGCTGGTTGAATATGTTTGCAATAAAAACACAAGCAATATTGTAAACATATCTGTCATTGAAGTGATATTTAAAGCAAACGATTGATTTCTTTTTAAGGGAACTGAAAATCTATTTCTGCGTGACATAAATTATCCGTCCAACATGTTTGAAAAAACAACTTCGGGAAACATGTAATCCGTCGAAGTGTCTTGGCCAGTTTTAGGATCTTTGACGGGGAATCTGACATCAGAAACGCGTACTTTACGTGCTTCATCCATAATTTTTACCAGATCTTTATACGGAATTTCAGCATCAGGATTTAAATCGATTTTAAAAATTTCAGGATGCGCTTTTTTAACTTCAACAAATTTTGCATGCAATGTTGCATAGTCAATTTTTTTATTGGAATCAAAACCGATCACTTCAATTTTTTCTTGACCATTTTCGCTGACGACAATTTTTACACCTTCAGTTTTATTCACTTCAACCGCAATTTGTGCAGACTTTGGATTGTTTTCTTGTTTCTGAATGGCTTCTTGAACAACCTGTGGTAAATCCGTTTCGATAATCATCATCTGCACAAATGCAGATGAGACTAACAAAACCGGAACCAATTTCACCATTACAGCAAGTAATGGTGCCAGATCTAATTCAAATTCAGAATTATGATTAATGTTTAATTTAAATCGACGTTTCATAAATTCTCCTGATAATTTTTTCTTAAAAAACTTGAACGTTTAAAAAACAGTTCTTGTGATTAAGAAGCTTTTGAATTTGTCGTCGGTGGAACAACAGTGTTCATTCCTGTGCCCTTTGGCGCTGTCATGTCTGGGAAAACATGATCTTTACCAAGCCCTGGAATATGACTGCTCGTTAATGTTTCTGTTAGCTTAGAACATTTTTCTGTCAGTTGTTCTAATAATTCATTTTGACGAGAAACTAAAAATGAAAACGCAACCATTGCAGGAATTGCAACCGCAAGACCTAATGCTGTTGTATACATCGAAACCGCGATACCATTTGCAAGCATGGCTTGCTTTGTTGCTGGGTCAGCTTGAGCAACTGCTTGGAATGATAAAATCAAACCATGAATTGTACCTAACAAACCTAACAACGTCGCAACGTTGGCAAGCATTGATAAATAATGTAAGCGTTTTGTGTAAAACGGAACCGTTTCAGCCATCGCAATATCTTGCGCTTGAAAAATAGTTTCATCATCACGATCAGCTTTTTCTAAAATTAATTTATATGCGCGTGCTAAAGGTTTTGATTCAAGCTGTGCGCAAGTCACAATGGCTTCATCAATTTTTTTTGATAAAACTAGAGTTTGAATTTTATTTGTGAAAGACTCAACATCCAGACCGTACGCAAAATACAAAGTTCTTGCGCGCTCAACACAAAGTGCTGCACCAGCAATACCTGTGGCGATGATTGTCCATCCGATGAAACCTGCGTCTGCGATAAAGTGTAATAATCCCATTTTGTTCTCCCTTGTTATTTTTGTTAAAAAAATATGTTATACAAATAAACTATGCAGATTTTCCGCTGACCCAATCTTGGATCGCAGCTAAACCTGTTGGTTGTATATCGAGAAAACGTACCGTGTAATAGAGGCCAGATTTTGCATTTAGTCTTTGTTTTGAAAAATTTTTGCGAATGACTTCGCATTCAACGTTAAAAGCTGGACCAGACTGGTCTTTGGACTTAACATGAATCTTTAATTGATCACCTAATTGAATCAAAGGTGTGTTTAATAAACAAAGTCCGCCAGCTTCTGAAACTGAAACTAATGATCCGTCAAAAAAACGAACATTGTTGTGACCGATCACAGGAATATTTGTATCAGTGCGCGGGTTTGTTCTTTTTGCAAAAGCATTTAATAATTCTGAATCTTTTTGTAATAAAAGTTTAAAGCGGTCGCTGCTGAATTCTTCGAGCTGATGAATTTGAGTCCAGGCTTCTAAATGCGGAGCCCAAACATAATTGTAATCCATCAATTGATTTGATTGCAGCATTTCAATGACGGTTTTATAGTCGTAAGGTCCGTATTTTTGATCACCCATTAGTACATGCCAGTTTGTTTGAGGCTCTAACATAATTTTATTTCCTTTTTGTCGTCGTTATTTTTTTTATTAAATTAATGGATCGAAATTAATCAGAACTTTGTCGCCGGTTACAGGCTTGTACGTACCGTGAATTTGGACCGTGTTAGAAGCTGAATCGTATGTCCAACCGTTGGTTGCATCTTGTGGTAAAATTATATTATTGATCACAACACGAATTGACGACAAAACAGGAGTTTTGCTGAGTTGATAAATCGCCGCTTGGCTGCCTTCGATCGTCGAGCTGATATTATCAAGTACGGTTGAAAACGGGCTACAAATTGAATTCTTTGTTCCACCTGTTAAATCAGATAAGCCCATATAGCGTGTTGAAATTTTCATTTCAACACCCAATAAATTTTTGCAAGCTGTATCAAGAACGCCGATTGTTGAAACAGAATAATTTGTTGTCGGTGCACCGGCAGTAAATGTATTTAAATAATCAACGTAATTGGAAACAGGGTGTAATGTGGGTTGAGCATATGATTCATTTAAATTAATATCATCATGTGAAAAATCATCAGAATCTGAAATAATAATCACAGATAAATACGCATCGGCTCTGTGAAAACCAGAATTTAAAGAACTGTTCAGCACGGCTTTGATACTTGAAAATGCACGTTCATCGCCGCTACCAGTTGTGCCGACTAAAACGTTTGATGAGAAATTACTTTTTAATCGCGCAATTTCTGTTGCCAATGTCAGATCATAATTATTTTTATCAATAATATAAACCGGAGTCGGCGTAACGCCTGAGCGAAAACGAGTTTGATTGGCGTTACACAATGAACATAACGAAGCAATAAATTGATCACCATAATAGGCATCTGTTGTGCCAACGGCAATTCGGAAATCATAACCTTTTGAAATGAAGCGATCAATAAACGATGAGAAATTATTTGAAAGATTTGTTTGTGATGCGGCCATCGAACCTGAATTATCAACCAGAAATAAAACATCCAGTTTTCGCGGTTGAAAAGTGGCCGTTTGTTGAAATGACGAGGAGTCTGACAAAACAGAAAATGATGATCCACCTTTGTCGCAACCAACCATTGCTAAAAGCACCGATGCTGCTAAAAGATTTTTTTTCAAATTTTGCTTCAACATAAATTCTCCATTCGTGTACGTGTGATAAGACTATCGTCTGATCCAGAGCAAACATTTAACTTAAGAATTAGACTATAGAAGAATGGTTTTTCATTCTAATGACAGTGTAAGATACTGATTTTAATTTGATATTGGTGTCGTTGTATCAGCTTGGGGCGTGATAAACCCTTGATAATGTTCAAAAAATATTTTTTGTCCGAATTTTAATAAATAAAATCGAAAAATAGATCGACAGATTTTAAGTATTTGCTTTTTGAATGTTTGAAATTATGTCGATTTATTTTTCACTATTTTCCAAAGTTTTTCTTTGTCATCTGCAGGCAAAGAAATAAATTTTTCTAAATCATCACCGCACTCTGAAAGCATCGCTAAAAATCTTCCAGAAAATCTTTGATTGGCTTGGCGTAAAGCCGATTCGGGCTCGATCGATAAATGCCGTGCGACTTGTGCTGCCGAAAATAAAACATCACCCATTTCATGAATCAAATGTTGTGAATTTTTCGGATCATTTTGAAGTACGTCTTCAAGTTCTGCGATTTCAGATTTTAATTGTGTCACAACGTCTGAAATTTTTGACCAATCAAATTTATATGCATTAGTTTTGTCGCCAATTTTTTCTGCCGCTTGCAAAGCTGGCAGGCCTTTAGGGATATTAAAAACAGCAGATTTTTTCTTCTTGGATTTTTTTTCTTCGGCTTTGATCAGTTCCCAATTTTTTATGATATCATCGGTGCCATCGACTTTGGTGTCTGCAAAAACATGGGGATGTCTGCGAACTAATTTTTCGTTGATGGATTGAATCACATCATTCATATCGAAAGCTTTTCGTTCGTTTGCAAGCTGTGCGTGAATGACGACTTGAAACAGAACGTCTCCTAGTTCTTCGCAAAATTCTTTGTCGTCTGCGGATTCTAAGGCTTCGATCATTTCGTATGTTTCTTCGATCGCGTAGGGTGCCAGTGACAAATGTGTTTGTTTTCTGTCCCATTCGCAGCCATCAGGGCCACGTAGATCTTTGATCAATTGCACTAAAGACGAAAATTCATTGAGGTTCTTAGGTGGTGTAGGCATGCTGAAACAATATGAAAATAATTTTGATCAATCAAGTAGAAAAAAATAAATTTAAAGTTTCGGAAAAACAAATTCAAAAATTGTGTGATTCAGTGATTCAAAATTTAAACACTAAAAAAATAAGAAATATCAAAGATTTGAATAAAGCTGAATTGACCTGCGTGTTTTTATCAAAAAAAGAAATGCAAATTTTAAACAACAACTTCAGAAAAAAAAATAAACCGACAGATGTGCTCAGTTTTCAACCGTTGGCAAATGAGTCGATGGGTGAGCTTGTATTTTGCCCTTCAGTTTTATTACCGCAATCAAAAAAACAAAAACACAGTTTGTCACATGAATTAATGTATATGTTCATTCATGGAATGTTGCATTTGCTGGGCTACGATCATGAAGTATCTAAAAAAGAAGAAAAAATCATGTTCACACTGCAAGATCTAGTGTTTCAACAATTGACAGGCGCAGATTTAAAACTAAACTATCTAAATCTTAAGACGTAAGGATTTTTAAAAATGTCGATTGTTGCAGAGCTCAGTGAAATAAAAAAACAGATTGCCGAACTGGATCAGTTTGCGGTCGAGCTTCGGGGGTATCTTTGACCTCGATAAAAAGAAAAAACGCCTCGAAGAATTAGCGATCTCTGCTGAAAATCCAGAACTTTGGACCAAGCCCGTAGAAATGCAAAAATACAACAAAGAAAAAAGTATTTTAGAAAAATCATTTTCTGAATGGAATTCATTTCATAACAAACTTGAAGATTCAAAAGTCCTTTTGGAAATGGCTGTTGATGCCAACGATGAAGATACATTTAAAGAAGTGAAATCTGAAATTAAAGCCGTGCAAAAAATCGGTGAATCTTTAGAGCTAAAACGAGTCTTGTCAGGCGAGTTGGATACAAACAATACGTACATTTCAATCAATTCAGGTGCTGGCGGCACGGAAAGCTGCGACTGGGCTGAAATGCTTTTACGCATGTACACGCGCTATGCCGATAAAAATGGTTATCGTTGTGAAATTCTTGATATGACGGACGGCGAAGGCGCTGGAATTAAATCGTGTACATTATTAATTTCTGGTGAATATGCCTATGGGTATATGAAAGCTGAATCTGGTGTTCACAGACTTGTGCGAATTTCTCCGTTTGATTCGAATGCGCGCAGACACACTTCGTTTGCCAGTGTTTTTGTTTGGGCCGAAGTTGATGATGATATTCAAATCGAAGTGCGTCCGGATGATATTGACGTTGAAACCTATAGGTCGTCAGGCGCGGGTGGTCAGCACGTGAATAAAACAGATTCTGCTGTTCGTATGCGGCATCGTCCTTCGGGCATTGTAGTCTCTTGTCAAACGCAACGTTCGCAAATTCAAAATCGTGAAAAAGCTTTGAAAATGTTAAAGGCTGCATTGTACGAAAAAGAAGTTGAAAAAAGAAACCAAGAAAAAGATGCCATGAATTCGACAAAAAAAGCGAACGAATGGGGCTCGCAAATTAGGTCGTATGTGATGCATCCGTATCAGATGGTGAAGGATCACCGAACCAGTTTTCAAACCAGCCAAGTGAATGATGTGATGGACGGTTATTTAAATGAATTTATTATGTCGTATTTAAAAGCGCAAATTACAGGAACGCTTGGGCAAAATAATGCGGGTGATGATGACCTCTAAAATAAAACTTTATTTTTGGTTAGCTTCAAAATTATTGTTTAACCGAAAATTTTTTTTCGGAGGATCAGCGCCGTTGTCTATTTTTGGTTTGATTCTAGGTGTTGCCGCACTGATTGCCAGCCAATCAGTGATGCGTGGGTTCGAAGTTAGTCTGAAAAAAGCAATGATCGACGTGACCGCAGATTTGCAAATTGTTAAAAAAGGCAAATTGATCGACAACTGGAATGAATTTTCTGAAAAAATAAAAAAAATTGAACCCGATGTTATTGATATGGCGAAATTTGCGTATGCGGAGGCTGTGCTTGCTCACCAAGGACATGTGGCCGGTGTTTTAGTTCAAGGAATGAATTCCGCAGAGTTATCCCGAGTATTAAATATTTCAAGCCGGCTTCGCCAAGGGCGATTGCCACAGACGGCAAATGAAATTGCCATTGGACTGGGATTGGCTAAAAAATTTTCGTTAAAAATAAACGACAGCGTTTTTTTAGCCGTACCGCTATCGACTCCATTTGAAAGCCAAACTTTTCGTAGGCAATCCGCAGAATTTATTATTTCTGGCATTGCCGATTTGGGTAAAAACGATTGGAATGATAGATTGATTTTAGCGAATTTAAACGATTTACAAAAATTAATCGAAATTGGCGACCGGTACACGGGCGCTTTTTTAAAAATTAAAAATTCAGATTTAGCTCATGACACTTCGCTGAAAATTTCGGATCAATTGGGCGCCAGATATAATGTGATGAATTGGTTTGATGTAAACCGTAATTTATTCGAAGCCGTAGGTCTTGAAAAAATTGTCATATTTTTCGTCGTATTTTTAATCGTGATTGTTGCGGCATTTAATATTTCAAGCACGCTGTATGTTTTAATCAGACAGCGATACAAAGATATTTCGATTTTAAAAACGGTGGGGTTGTCGCAAATAGCAATACGCAAACTGTTTTTAATCCAAGGTTTTATTGTGGGCACCGTGGGCTGTCTGCTTGGATTTTTATTGGGCTTATTGTTGTGTTCTGGATTTATGTTTTTGCAGCAGCATTTTTCATTAATTTCAGGTTCTGTATACAAGATTGACCGCATTGATGTCAGCATCAGTGGAATTGATTTTTTAATTATTTACATTGCTGCGATGCTAGCTTGTTTATTGGCGGCCTATTTTCCAGCAAAAAAAGGTGCATCGCTCGAAATTGTTGAAGGATTGAGGGAAGACTAATGATTATGAATGAACAACCAATTTTACAAACAATTGATGTCACAAAAATTTATTCATCGGGTACTGCGACAGAGTTGCATGTTTTAAACGAAGTAAATATTCAAATTCAAAAAGGCGAAGCCGTGTGTTTGCTGGGTGCTTCGGGTGCTGGAAAATCAACACTGTTGCAAATTCTGGGTACGTTGGATCGGCCCACTGTTGGTGATGTTTTATTTGCAGGGCAATCGCTTTTACAAATGAATGATGAACAGTTGGCTCAATTTCGTAACGAAAAAATGGGCTTTGTTTTTCAGTTTCATCATTTGATTCATGAATTCACAGCCATCGAAAATGTGATGCTTCCGTGTTTGTTAGCCGGCGAGTCAAGATCTGAAAGTTACGAGAAGGCTCAGTACTGGTTGAATCATTTAGGTTTGGCAGAGCGAACTTCACATTACCCGAATCAATTGAGTGGTGGAGAATTGCAACGTGCTGCAATTGCCAGATCTTTGATCAGAAACCCACAGATATTGCTTGCTGATGAGCCAACTGGAAACTTAGATTCAGAAAATTCTAAAAAAATTCAAAATTTATTTTTCGAGTTGCATAAACAACTCGGATTGACTTTGATTGTCGTGACTCACGATCTTGAATTTTCAAAGATGTTTTCAAAAATTTATCAGGTTAAAGATGGGCATTTGACATCAAACTAAAGTCTCGTTAGCCTTTTATTCGTGTTTAAAATAAATATATTTAAGTCATTAAAAAAATTCAGTTTTTTGTTATTTTGTGTGGCCATTATTTGTGGTTTTGAAACCGTTGCGAAACCTGTTCAATCAAAAAAAACAAAACTTACATCAAGCGCGGCCACGTCATCCTCGGGTGCGACGATTCAAAAAATAGAAATCACAGGCCTTAAGAAAATTGAAAAGGATGCCGTTTTACAGAAAATTGCATCTGCTGTTGGTAAAAAATTTGACTCGTCATTAATTGCCAAAGATATTCAAACATTATTTCGAATGAACTATTTTGTTCAAATTGAAGTCGAAAAAGAAAATACTGCCGGCGGTGGCGTTAATTTAATTTTTAAATTGGTTGAAAAACCTGTTGTTTCAGAAATTGTTTTCGAAGGTAATAACGAAATAAAATCCGAAGACCTTGAAACTCAATCTGCACTTAAAACTTTTGAAGTTGTCAATTTTACAAAAATTCAAACGGCTGTGCAAAAAATTGAAAAACATTACGAAGACAAAGGTTTTTACTTAGTCAAAGTTGAATCGGTCATCGAAGACGTCCAAAAAGATGAATCCGTTAAAGTTAAATTTGTCATCACCGAGAACGAAAAAGTAAAAGTCAAAAAAATTACTTTTTTGGGGAATCAAAAAATCAAAGACAGCGAATTAAAAAATGATCCACGCATGTTCACCAAGGAAGCGGGTTATTTTTCTTTCATCAGCAGTTCTGGCTCTTACAAACAAGAAGCCTTTGATAATGATCTGCAAGTCTTGAAATATATTTACTGGAACCAAGGTTTTTTGCAGGTTAAAATCGACCGTCCTATTGTCACAGTGACGCCTGATAAAAAATCAATTTACGTGACTTATCACATCGAAGAAGGCGACCAATATGCGGTCGGCGAAGTTGATTTTGCTGGCGACATGTTGTTCCCGAAATCAGAATTGTATGATGCAGTTAAAATCAAAGACAACACCGTATTTTCTGTCGAAGTCATGCGAAAAGATATCACTGATTTACAAGCTAAATACGGTGATTTGGGTTATGCTTTCGCAAACGTGATTCCTCGATACAACTTTCATGAACAAGAAAAAAAAGTAGACTTGGTTTTTGAATTTGAAAAAGGGAACAAGGTCTACTTCGGTGATATAAGTGTCACCGGAAATTCAAAAACGCGCGATAAAGTTTTACGACGTGAATTGAAAATTGAAGAAGGCGAACTGTATAACGAAACTCGAAAACGTCAATCTCAAGAAAATATTCAACGTTTAGGTTTTTTTGATGAAGTGAATTTTAAAACCAGCACGCCACCTGAAAAGCCAGATCAATTGAATATTGAAATCGTTGTCAAAGAGCGTAACACCGGACAAATTCAGCTGACAGCCGCTTACGGCAGCACGCAAGGCATGAGCTTGGGTGGATCTATTATTCAAAATAATTTTCGTGGTTTAGGTCAAGCGCTCGAGGCCAGAATTGATGCTTCAAAAAATCGCCAAGATTATAAAATCAGTCTGACAGATCCGTATTTCAAAGATACAAAATGGTCCGCAGGGTTCGACGTTTTTTATTTAGAAAACAAAGAACGTCCCAATTATGATATTCGTAAAACAGGTGGTAATGTTCGATTCGGTCATCCCATTTTCAATGATTATACGCGTGCGTTTTTGCGTTATAAATTAGATAAAACGGATCTTTTTGAAAATGAAAATACAGATCCGGTTATTTTTCCTCTGAGCACAGCACGCGGGGTTACAAGTTCTGCGACTTTAACACTTGAATACGACACCAGAAACGATCGCATGACGCCGTCAAAAGGTATCTACACTGACGTTTCTTACGAGCGCACTGGTTTGGGTGGTGATTTGCGATACCAAGTTTTTGCTTCACACTTTCGATTTTTTCAAAATTTATTTTGGGATGTTGTTTGGCGTAATAATTTAGGCTATCAAAATATTCAGCCGCTTGATGATGGTGGAGACGTACCATTTTCAGAATTGTACCAAATGGGCGGTCCATATACTTTGCGTGGTTTTGGTTCTGGCGGAATTGGTAAACGTGTTTTTTCTCAACTCAGATACGACAAAATAAATACACCAGGAAATGTGTATTCAAATCCAACATTAGCTGAAGATAAAAAAATATTGGCCTCAAATTTTGTTGTTGGTGGTACGAAGCAGGTTTTATTTCAATCTGAAATCCAATATCCACTGATTAAAGAGGCCGGATTAAATGGTGTTTTCTTTTATGATATTGGTCAGGCCGAAGATGATATTTCTCAATCAAATTTTTTGAGCGATGTGGGCATGGGTTTCCGTTGGCAGTCTCCGTTGGGGCTTTTGCGCTTTGAGTGGGGCTGGCCATTACAAACAGATAAATTCAATTCAGATTCTGTAAACTTTGAATTTTCGATCGGCCCTCCATTTTAATTTTAGTAATTTAAACAAACGTATTTTAATACAAAGAAGGAGTTTTTATGAACAAAATGATTTTAGGTACTCTGACAGCTGCAATGTTAATGTCTTTAACAGCACGTGCTGAATTTAAAATGGCTGTGGTTGATACACAAAAAGCAATTTTAGAAACTAAAGCCGGTAAAAAAGCTGATGAAGAATTAAAAAAAGAAGGCGAAAAGCGCCAAAAAGAAATTGAAAAAAAACAAGCTGACGTTAAAAAATCTGAAGAAAATTTAGACAAAAAAAGATCAGTTTTATCTGAAGAAGCTTTCAATAAACAAGCCCAAGAATTACAACAAGACGTCATGAAATTACGTCAATCAGCACAAAAAGCTCAGTCTGAATTACAAAAAAAAGAAGCTGACTTGTTGGCTCCGATTGCTGATAAAATGAAAAAAATTATTGAAAAAATTGCCAAAGACAAAGGTTTTGCAATGGTTATTCAAACAAACCCAGTGCAAAAAACTGTTGTTTATTCAGCTGCTGAATATGACATTACGGCTGATGTTGTTTCTGCTTTTGATAAAGAAAAATAATTTTTTAATTTATTTAATTTTATTATGAAAATACATCCATCAAGTGTTTTATCCAAAGACGTCATCCTTGAAGATGGCGTCGAAATCGGACCTTACTGCAATATTCAAGGTCATGTTAAAATCGGCAGCGGAACTTTTATCGAAGGTCACGCAACGATTGGTTCGCGCTATGGCATAGTTGAAATCGGTAAAAATAATCATATTTCACCAGGTGCAGTTTTGGGCGGTCCGCCTCAGGATATCAGTTACAAATCTGAACCCACAAAATTAATTATAGGTGATAACAATATTATTCGCGAATTCACAAGTTTGAATTTGGCGACATCAAAAGGTGATGG
>CANBND010000046.1 GCA_947370945.1 Pseudobdellovibrionaceae bacterium
TATCCAGCTTTGACTGAAATGCAAAAAACCAAAAACCAGAGCCTCCCTTTTCTGGAGATCAAGCCAGAACTCTTTTTTATAAAAATGAAAAAAGATACTTTAATAAATACACAGACTGAGCTAAAGAAAAGCCAGTTCATTGAAAATAAAATAGACGGATTATTAACTAAAAAAATACTGGCAGATAAACTAAAATATTCTGTCAGTTATATTAATAAGTTAATGCGACAATGTAAAATACCGTATTTAAAAATCGGCAAAAGTGTTCGATTTAAATTTGGTGACGTCATGGCTGCTCTTGAGAAAGAGAGCGCAGTATGAAAATAAAAAATGTATTTAACACAAGACTTTATCAAGGAAAAAATAGGATCTATTCAAAAGTTGAAAAGGGCATTTCAAAATGCTGGCAATGGAATGAATCAATCAAAGAATATCGATTTCAATATTTTGAAGGCCGCAAAAAAGGGCTTTTAAAAAAAGAAGATAAAAAAACATTCCAAGATTTAAAAGCTGCAAAAAACTGGCTGTTCGGTATTGTAGATCAAATCGTGGTAACAGACAATAGCCCTTTATTTTCTGTTATATTTGAAAAATGGAAGAATGAACATTTTATTAACTTACGAGTTGGGACTCAAATTGGTTATAAAAATAGATTTCATTTATTGAATTCTTTGCTAAATATTCCAATTAGGTCAATCAATCCTGATGTTATCGATAGTTGGGTGATGAATTTAAAAAACAGACCTATGCGATCAACTCGAATTGATTTTAAAAAAGAAATTAGCTTTTTGCGCTGTATTTTTTCTTTTTATAAAGAGCACGACTCTGCTTCATTTGATATTCCTATTCGAAAAAGACATATTTCAAAATCGCGCATAAAAGAAAGCCCACTTGTGAATAAGGCTATTTTAGAAAGTGATTTTATTCGATTTCGTAATCAGTTATTAACGCGACCTAATGGTGATATATTTGGTACGTTGGCGACAGTGCAGTTTTACCATTCACTTCGTATCGGAGAAGCGGCAGGTTTACATCGAAATGATATTTGTTTTAATGCTCACGATATCAGAGGCAATACAATTCGGATTCAAAGGTCTGTTAAATGGGATAGAATTATGAATTCCGTTCCACGGATTGAGAACAACTTTAAAAACTCTGTTGCGGTTGGTATTAAATCTAGCGTTTTACATCCAGAAGCAAAATGCTTTCTTGAAAAATTAATGCCAAATAGAGACTCAGAAGTAATATTTACTATAGGTGGAAAATTGCTGACCTATAAAGAAATTGCTTATGAATATAATTTGGCTTTGAAAAAGTTAAACTTACAATTTTCAGGAACTCATTTTCTTCGGGCTGGCTCAGCAACTATGTATTACAATGCTCATGGGAACGCTGCATTGGTGCAATCTCAATTAGGCGTAACAAATATGTCGACAGCACAGGTTTATGCGAAAGTTTTAAATAGTAAAGTTGATGATTACTACGAAGGTCTTTACAAAAAAGTAGGTGTTTAAAAATCAGAATTAAGTAAAAAATTAATCAAAAGTCGCTGTAAATCGCTGTAAATTTTTTTGAGAAACATTTTTTAGAGTGATTTCAGCGGGTTATAAAAAGATGGTCGTCCTTATAGGACTCGAACCTATGACCCCTCCCATGTCATGGGAATGCGCTACCAACTGCGCTAAAGGACGACATTAAAATAAATGCGTAATAACTGTTGTGAAAAATTATCAATATTGTTTGATGTTAGCAACTATTAAGTCAAAAAATTCAGTCAGGGCTTGCAACAATCTGTTTGATTTTGTACTTACAGATCATGATTTCAAATGAATTATGGCCATTTTTGCTTACGGGCTTAACAGTTTCAATTTTACATGCGGCATTGCCAACGCACTGGTTACCTTTTGTGCTCGCCGGCCGGACTCAAAAATGGAGCTACACCCGAACAATTTCAATTTTACTGATCGCAGGGCTGGGGCATATTTTAACAACCAGTCTGATCGGTGCGGCCGTTGTTTGGATGGGCTTACAACTGAATGATAACTTTCAACATACGATGACTCTGATTGCTTCAGTTTCTGTTTTTTTATTTGGAGTTTATAATTTGGTTCAACATTTTCGTGGATTTAAACATTCACACTGCGACCATGCAGAACCGCATAACCATGATTATCAAATCAATTCCAAAGACGGTTGGGCGATTTTAAGTTTGTTGTCGCTGTTGACATTTTCTCCGTGTGAATCCTTTTTACCGATTTATGTCTCGGCATGGAAGACTGGTTGGATAGGGTTCGGAGCTTTAACTTTGGTTCTGGGTCTTGGAACGTTAATCGCGATGATTTGTTTTACCACGTTATTTTATATGACGATGAAACAAATCAAAATGAGCTGGCTTGAAAATAATGAAAAATTAATTATGGGAGCCATTTTAATTTGTCTGTCATTTGTGATTTACTTTACGGAAGTTTCGCATAATCATATTTAAATGAATGAATTTGATCAAAACCTGTCATTAACTGCGAACGAACTTAAAAAGGCGATCGACGCCTTAAAGATTGCTCTGCAGTTATTAAAAACCAGCCATATCGAAAGTCCTGAGAATATTGAATTACACAAAGCACTCAGAGATGCTTGTATTCAGCGATTTGAATTTTGCGTTGAACACTCTTGGAAGACTTCAATGAGAATCCTGGGGCTTGATGTGAAAGCGCCAAATACGGCTATTCGCGAAATGGCTCGAAATAATTTAATTTCAGATACAACATCTTGGTTTGATTTTTTAGTGGCTCGAAATAAAACATCACACACGTACGATGAAGATATCGCCAAAGAAGTCTATTCATTTATTGAAGTAGCCCTGCCATTTTTTGAAGATCTATATATTAAACTCCTCAAGGCCATCAAGTAATGTACGGGCTGAGTGATCAAGATTTTTTTGAACTTCAAAACAAACTGATTGATCCTCTTAAAAAAAGTGGAGCTGACGTTTATCTTTTCGGATCAAGAGCTACAGGTTCCTACAAAAAATTTTCTGATATTGATATTTTTTATGTACAGACGGAGAAGTTAAAGTCATCAGTGGTTTCAAAAATTTTAATCGAGTTCGAGGATTCAATATTTCCGTACAAAATTGATCTTGTGAATTATGACCAATTAGCAAAATCTTTTATTCAAAAAATTGACGCCGAAAAGATCAAATTATAATGGTTATCATTGATTACAACGAAATTGAATTTTCAGTCACACGATCGCAGGGTCCAGGTGGCCAACACGTGAACCGCACAAATTCATGTGTGCAATTACGATTTTCAATTCTTGAATCAGCGTGTTTAACAGACGAACAAAAACAAAAATTACTCTTCAGATTGAAACACAGATTGGCTCAGGATGAATTTATTCTGATTCGTGTTGAATCTGAACGGGATCAAAAATCGAACAAAGATAAATCCGTTAAAATGCTCAATGAACTGATCAATCAGTCATTGATTGAACCTAAAAAAAGAAAAGCCACCAAGCCCACGAAATCCAGCCAACGAAAACGACTAGATTCGAAAAAATCCAGATCTGATATTAAAAAAAACAGATCTGAAAAAATTAAGTATTAAAATAATTTTTCAATTCTGATATTTGCAATATCAAATCGATTCTGAAAAGATTTTTCCTTTAGATTGTTAAATATTTTCGGTATCATAAATTTTTAAAATCATAAATTTTTTCGTCTAACAAATGGCTGGGCTTCACATTCATTAATGCGTTTAAAAAACTGCCGCCTAAATTTGGAATATCTTTTTCCAGGTCAATAATTAATTTTTTCATTTTTTTGCGTTTCATACCTTCTTGGGATCCGCATAAATTACATGGGATTATAGGCATATTCCAAATTTTAGATAATTCGATCAAATCTTTTTCCGCCACATAAGCCAGTGGTCTGATGATTGTGTTTCTGTTATCATCAGAGCGAAGCTTTGCAGGCATTGTTGAAAGTTGACCTGTATAAAATAAATTTAATAATGTGGTTTCAATCAAATCATCGCGATGGTGCCCTAGGGCCATTTTTGTATATTTATGATCAAATGCAAAATCATACAAAATGGCTCTGCGTAACTTTGAACACAAACTGCAGTAAACGCCGTCTTTGATTTTATCTGTGACGATTGAATAAGTGTCTTTTTCGATCATTTGAAATTTTATATTTTCAGAGGCGAGCCAATTTTTAAATTGATCGGCGTTAAATCCGGGTTGTTTTTGGTCCAGCATAACCGCCGTGAATTCAAAATCAATTTCTGCGCGTTTTCTGATTTCATCCATTAAAATGGCAAGGATCGAAGAATCTTTTCCACCTGAAACGCAGATCATTAATTTATCGTCGTTTTTTAACATGTTAAAATCAACCAGCGCTTGAGTGATTTGTTTTCTGATTTTTGTGGCTAACGGATGGTTGCGGTCAACAGGTTTATTTGTAGAAATATTTTCAGCGATCATCTATGTATTCTCTTTTTTGACATCAATAATTTGATGGGCTAATTTAATATTGTTATTTTTCAAAGCGGTTAAACATTTGTCTAAAACGATATCTCCTGCAGAAAACTGTTTTCCGTACTGGTCCATGTAATAAATAATTTTAATAGCGATCCAGTTTTCTGTGATTTCTTGGATATAGGGCCATGGTTCAGGATTCTGTTTCACTTCAGGAATTTTTAAAACCGTTTGAAATAATAAATTTTTAACCGCATCTGCATTTTCAGAATGCCCAATTCTGAAAATTTGGCTGCGTATGATCGGTTGATTTTCTGGTGAAAAATTTGAAACTTGCGAAGCTGCAATTAATTTATTCGGTAATGTGATCAACTCATCCGACAGGCCGACAAGCATTGTTGAGCGCCATGAAAGCTCTTTGACTTGACCTGTGACTTTGATGATTCCATTTTGGACTTCGAGCCAGTCACCAATTTCAAATGTTTTATCTATTTGTAACGAAATTCCCGCAAACAAATTGCCCAGCGTATCTTGTAACGCCAAACCCAGAACCACAGAAAATGCGGCAGATGTTGCAAGCAAAGGTGTTAATTGCACACCAAAAACTCTTGAAACAGACCAAAATAAAATTGCAACCGAAAGTAATAAAGAAAAAATATTTACGAGTAGTAAAGGTACACCTGCGCGCATCGATCCCAAAAATAAATATTGCAGAACTAAAAGTCTGGATGTTTTAACAAATAATAAACAGCCCCATAGAAATGTCAGCGTAGAAACGTAGGGTAAAATCTTTTTTAAAACGATGTAGGGTTCGGAACCTACATACAGGGCATTAAATAAAAAATAAAAAGAACTTAAAATCAAAGCATGGACCAACAAATTTTTAAAGTGATTTTTTAAATTCGTATGCCTTTCGGTAGACACATTTTTTAATAAAATTTTATAAAATAAATAACAAAAAATCGTATAAACGATTAAAAAAATATAAATTTCAAAATCGATTAAATTATAGAGTGAATAGGGAAAGTTTGTTGGGTTCATAGCTTACTTATAGCTTTTAATAGTGTTATTGTCGAACTTTTTGACAGCTTGGAAATGAATTCAATCCGTATCTATTTTTAAGTGAACCAATAGGGCTTGTGGTATAACAGCGGAATGAAAATTATTTTGCTTATCACAATGTTATTTCAGGTGAATGTTTTTGCAGCTAAAAAAGCTGATTTAACAGGAACTTTGTATTGTCAGAATAAAGAAATGGCTGGAGTTTTACAGACTGATGCTGATTCAACAGTGGACCGCATTGTCGTCCAAAAAGAATATAAAAAACTTTACTTGATGAGTGGTGGAAAGATCTTAAAATCCTACGATATAGCTATGGGTCCGGGGGCAAAGCTTGGTCCAAAAACATTTCAGGGCGATAACAAAACGCCTGAAGGTATATATAACGTTGAATTTAAAAATCCCAATTCAAAGTATTACATGGCTTTAAAAGTATCGTATCCAAATGTTCGTGATATCAAATATGCAACAGCACATGATCGAGATGCCGGTAGTTTTATAATGATCCACGGTTTTCCTGTAAAAGCTCAAGATGGATTAATCCCGCAAATCGTTAAAGACGTTCAGCATCCGACAGTAAATTGGACACAAGGCTGCATGGCTGTCACGGACCGTGAAATTGAAGAAATTTATTCGCTGGTTCAAGAAAAAACAACCATTGAAATTTGCCCCACCAACTAAACTAAGGTCTAGCCAGCTATAGGCAAATCACAGATTACTTCGTAGTATAATCAAACGAGGTAATGATCATGACAGAATCACCACAATTAAAAAAACCGATCGCCATTTATTTTTTGGCTCTATTATTTTTACTGGCTCCGCTCGGAAATATTCTCATCAGCTTTGCAGGATCTGGCGTAGCAAATTGGTATGATCCATCGATATTTATTCCTTTTCTGAATACAATTCCAATCCTTGAATGGGCTTGGTTGATCATGCTTTTTATGACGGGTTTACTGTTGTTCAAAGCGCATAAACTCTCATGGAGTTTGGCAATTATTACGTTATCGCTGGTTTTAATCATCAATATTTACCGTATTTATTTTGTCGATACGAATTCAATCGATCCACAGTTTTTAAAAATATTTTCTGTCATAGCAGTACTTTGCACCATGGGCGTTTTGGTCATCGCATTCTATTTTAGGTTTCCCTACTTAGATCGCCGCACGGAATGGACATCCAGCAAACAAAAAACAGATCGTCGTACTGGTTCTCGCGATGATTCGGATCGACGTAAGTCTTAATAAATTTACTCAAAAGTGTCTCAGAATAGAACGTAACATAATGATTTAAGTTTTCTTTTTGAGACGCCGATAAAGAACCTGGAATATTTAGAAAAAAAATAATTCTGGGTGTACCAGAATTATACTTTAAAGAGGTCAAAATGAAACGAATCAAATTGATGAACGTATTTTCATGGGTATTAACGCATATTTCATGGATGACGATGGTATTTTCACCATTGGCTTACGGAAAACAAGCGGAAAACATCACGGCGGAAAATTTAAAATTATACGCACAAGAATTTGGTCTGAATAAAAAATCGACTTTGGCTGAATTTTGGCAAAAATCAAAAGCCTATTACCCTGGTTACATGTACAAAGAAATTGAAACCTTTGTGCAAAAAAATCCAAATATGCTGATGCCGCAAATTGAAATTAAAACTTCGAAATCGTCATCAGGTGAAAATGTGCCGACGTTGTATATGACTGAAAATGGCAAGACTCAAACGATTCAGTTTTATGGTGAATCGGATAAATTTATTAAATTCAACGGAGTCACATTATCTGAGAAAGACACTCAAGTTCCACAGAAAATGTTTAAAAAAATATTAGCCGTCGATTCAAAAACTCAGAAACAATATTCTGAAACTATTGCTACAGAAAAAATTAAACACAGTCCATTTCCGACGATGACTTCAAAATTATGGAAAACAATGACGGTTGAACAACGTGCGACGTATTTTATTCAAATGCGTATGATGTATTTAGACGCCGAAAAAGTAATTTCAGAAAAAGAATCTAAAAAAGAAAAGAAATCTTCATCGTTTCCATTTATTGAATATATTTTTAAAACAATTTTACCAGAGGCTGGTGCAGAAACCCCAGTTGTTGCTCAAGGTACTAAACCAGTTAAGTTACCAGAGGCAAAAGGTAAAACTGTTCAAACAAAACAAGGCGCGGTTAAAATTCCATACGATGCGAAATCATGTATTGTTGCCGGATATATTGGTGCATATACAGTTGACGTTAATAATGTTCGCGGTGACAAACGTCCAGGATGTTCTGTTGACGTAGCTATTGCGACGTACGCTGACAAGCCTGATTTAAGTTATGTGCAAAAAACAAACGACAAATGTCTTAATGAACCAGTTAACGAAGGCGGCGGGCCGAATTCGGTGGCTTGTAATCCGATGGTTTACGGTATGAAAAAAACTGGCAGTCCGATTTGTATCGACAAAAAAGCTGCTAATTTTCAAGTGGCAACACATTGGGATGGTCCTTGTGATTCAAAAAGTCTGCTGAGCAGCAAAAGCAATTTGTTTGATGTCAGCGGAAAAGATTATTCTAAAATTATATCACGCAAAGATCAAATCGAAGAAATCAAAAAAGATCAAGCAGCCGATCCTTTGGGTGCATTTCAACAAACCAAAGATTTTATTTCTGGAATTTTAGCCAGTAAAGATCCTGACATGTTAGCTTTATTTAAAGATGGTAAATGGTCACCAGAACTTGAAAAAGAAATTTTACGAATCAATGAACACTTTAAAAAAAGTATTGATACAGCTTTAGAAATTTGTGAAAAAGAAATCACAGCAAAACACGAAGCGAATCAACGCGGGGCTTGCGATCAATTGCACAGACGTTATTTATTTGTTGATGAAGTCATTGCTGGATTAAAAAAACCAGAAGTACCTGCGCCGGCACCAGTTCCGGTTGTTGCAGCAGGTGAATGCCCATCACCGCAATCAAAATTAATTGAAGACGGTGAAGGCAATAAGGTTTGCGAATGTGTTGTTGGTGAATCAAAAGACCATGGAAAAACATTCGCTATCAGTGATAAGTTACCAGATTGGTGTAAAGATTCAGAAAAACCACCAGTAAAACCAGAGGGCACTTGTGATAAGCCACAAGCTATTGCTGATTTCAATTATGAAAAATGTGAATGTAAAAAGGGAACATTAGAAGTTTCAAATGAACCAAATAAAATCATGAAATTTTTTGGTTCAAAATCACCAGATGAAAAAGATAAAAAGTACGAGTGCGAATCAGGACCAAATTGGTTATTGATCGGCGGGCTTGGTCTTGCCGCCTTGGGTTTATTTGCATTCTTAAATCGTGATAAAAAACCGAAACAACCTCCACCACAGCAACCTTTGTTGTGTGGAATTAATCCAGCATCTTGTCAGTATGGCGTTGATCCAAACAGTTCTTTGTGTCGATGTAATCCGGCGCCTCCTTCTGTGCTTTGTCCAGCAGGAACAACAGGAACACCACCAAATTGTTTTGTTGCGGCACAATGTCCAGCAGGAACAACAGGAACACCACCAAATTGTTACGCTACGGCTTCGTGCCCGGCGGGAACAACAGGAACGCCTCCGAATTGTTATGCACCAGCAACATGTCAGGGTGCCCAAACACTTTTACAGAATGGTAATTGTGGTTGCGCAAATGCAGCATCATGTACATCCCCCGCAGGAATAAACGGAGTGACTTGTGTTTGTACAGCACCACCGAATGAAGGCGGTACTGGTAACAACACTTGCGCGAACCCACCGTGCAGCGGTGGCGTTCCGACAACTAAAACAGGTAAATAGAACACAGTTATTTTAAATGAGGTTGATATGAAATCAAAAAATATTTTTCAAAAAATTTCGAAGTGGTTATTAACAACCACTTCGGTTTTGACAATGGTCATGTTGCCCGTGGCACAAGGTCTTGCGGCCCAAAAAGATCATGCTGAAATTTCAAAAGCTCAAGTGCAAAACGCAATCACCCAATTGGGATTGAACAAATCAATGACTTTGGGTGAATTTTATAAAAAAAATAAAGATTTGTATCCTGCGCGGGTTCAAAATCAATTAGAAAAATTTATCAAAAACAACAGCGATTATGTGATGCCGATGTTTGAACTGACGACTGTTAAAAATTCTGAAGGCCAAGAAACGCCAACAATTCGCGTTTCTAAAGACGGCGAATTAGTTAACATTCAAGTTTATGGCCAAACCGATAAATATTTAAAATTCAACAACACAAATTTATCTGAAGTTGATATCGTAAATTTTAATGACATGTTTTTAAAATTAACGAATGGTGACGCGAATTTGCGTAAACAAGTTGTTAAATCCGAAGCCCCATCAACAAAATTCACAGGCTTTCCCGTGGTATCCAAAGAAATTTGGTCAAAAATGTCAGTTCATGACAAAGCCAGCTATCTGTTAAATATGCGACAGCTTTGGACTGACGCTCAGAAAATTTTAATTTTACAAGACAAAAAAAATCAAAGAACAACATCGCAGTTTGAATATTTTTGGAATTCAATTTTTAATAAATCCGAAGCGCAGCAAGCTGCAACTGTAAAACCTGCAGGCAAACGTGTTCGTCAAGATGTTAAAAAAGGATCTGGAACAACCGCCGATGCCAGCAGTGAAAATTGTCTGGTCGCAGGATATGTTTCAAACTATTCGAATGGTTCTTGTGGCGTGAAAGCTTTGCAAGACAGTTATAAAGATTCAAATGGAGTTGTGAATCCCATTGTTTCAAAAGCACAATCACAGTGTTCGTCAGGTCAATTGGCATGTAACCCATTTGTTTATGGTATGCCCGGCGGTAATGCGATCTGCGTAACAACATCAAGTCCGCAATTTCAAATCGCAACTCATGCGGACGGCCCTTGTGACAAAGCAAGTCCTTTGGGACAAACAGTCGATTTTTTAAATAAAGATTTAAAAAATAAAAATCGTTATTCGTCAGAAAACTTATCTAAAAATCCTGATCAGTTGGCCGAAGAATACAAAAAACAACAAGCTGCGAATTCGTCGTACGTTGAAAATTATTTAAAAGGTTTTTTAGGCGCCGGAGTTGATTTAAATAAAGAATTGGATTCTTCGGTTTTGGATCAAATTGTAAATATCAAAAAAGCATTTGATAATGACATTGATAAAGCCAAAGAAAGCTGTTTAGCCGCAGCCAGTTCAAATAAATACAACGAGAAAAATTTTTGGGGAGCTTGTGATCAGTTACAACGCCGCTTTTTATTCGTAGCTGAATTTTTAAAAGAAAAACCGGGCTGTAAAGATGGCTCGTCGATGAATGCCGCAACTTTAAAATGTATTTGCGCGGATACGAAAAAAACTGAAGTCAATCCTGGTGCAAAATGTCCTATCAGCGAACCCGTTGTTACAGATTCATCAAAGAAAAAATGTCCAGCAGGAATGTCTGAAGACAGTACCGGCGGAGATCTTCAATGTTTATGTACGAATGGATCCGCAGGTAACTGGAAATTTGAAGATACAAAAGTTTCAGGATTTGATGCGAAAAAAATGTGTGATAAGCCGGCTCCTGCAGCTGTCACTTCCGGCGATCGAACACCAATTAAACCCGGTGATAAATGTGACGGAACCGTTGTGAAAAATGATAACGGCGCAGAAACTTGTATCGCAAAACCTACCGAAACTGCGACTAAGCCTAAAAAAGACGACGGATTTTTTGGATCATTTTCTGGATTTTTTCAAAAAGCATTACCATGGGTCGTTGGCGGACTTGCTGTCTGGGCCATGTATGCATTATGGGCCCCCGCTAAACCCGTAATTAAATCACCGGGCGATACTTGCCCTGCGAATTCAACACCAACAGGAAATTCAGCAGCACCCTGCGGACAAACATGTCCATCACCATTGGCAAATATAAATGGGACATGTATGTGTCCATCATGTCCGGCAGGTCAAACATTAACTGCAATTTCATCGTGTCTGTGTTCAACCGTAAGTACAACGACACCAACACAAATCACTTGTGCTGACGGTGTAACGAAAGTAACACCGCCTGCGACATGTCCGACGACAGCACAATTTAAATGTTGGGATGGAACCTATGTTGTAAATGCGATCAGTTGTCCAGAAAAACCACCGACAACAACAACGCCAGCTGTAAAAACGGGTCATTAAAAATATCATCAAAATTTAAAATAAAAAAAAGCCGAAGAATTTTTCTTCGGCTTTTTTTTATTTGAACAAATTAAAATCTAAAAATTACTTCTTAGCTTTTTTTTCTTTTTTAGCAGGTGCTGCGCCTTCAGATTTAACTTCGATATCAGTTGCAGTCATTGTGTACTTAACAGTGACTTTTGCGCCTTTTTTCACATCGCCGCCCATACCAGCTGTTCGTTCGATTTCAAATTTTTCGCCTTTTTTATCAACTGTAATTGTTGAATCAGTCACTTCTAAGACTGGACCAGTCACTTGATATGATTTCGCTGCAAATGCAAAAGATGAAGCGGCTAATAATGTAGCGATAACGATTGCTTTCATAAAAACTCCTTTAAGGTTAATATATTGTTCTGACAGAACATTGTTATATTGTTGAATTGATATTTGAGCCGAATTCAAAACCTAGGTCCAGTTAATTTTTTTGTGATATGTGTTAATATATATCATGCAAATCGACCCATTAAAAAAACCTGAAATTATTCGTGACCGTCCACTTGAAAAACGCAATTCATTTCAAAAAGACTATTTAAACCGTTTAGACTTTACAGAAAATGAGACCGACCAAAATAATTTCATGGGTGGTCGCGGATCCCGAAAAGGTTTAAATTTGGCGTTATGGACATGGGCATCGGCGGCTGTTGATCATTTAATTATCATGGCCGCAACTTGCGTATTTTTATTAATCGCCACCATCATGTTAAAATCTTCACTTAAAAATATCGGCTTTTCAGTCGTCACGATTTACGCAGCAATAGCGACGATTTATTTTGTTTTATTCAGAATTTTTCTGGGGGCCAGCATCGGAGAATTCAGCTGTAGTTTACGATTGGGTGAACCCAGTCAAAGATTGAAAATGAATTATTCATTACGGATATTCATTCGCACAATTTCGATCATGGTGACGGGGATTATCACACTACCACTGTTGTCATTAATCTTCAAAAAAGACATCGCTGGAAGCATATCTGGCGTTTCAATCTATTCGCTGAAGTAATATCATCGCTTCATAATGCAAAGTCTGCGGAAACTGATCAATCAAATCGATCTTTGTCAGTTTATATTCTGTCAGTAGTTCCTGTAAATCTTCAGCCATACTTTCAGGGTAACATGAAATATAAATTATGTTTTTAGGCTTGCGTAACATAATAGTTTTTTTAAAACCTTTTAATCCTGATCGAGGAGGATTCACAAGCGCAAAGTCTATTTTTTTGTTATCTAAGGAAATGTTTATTCTTAAGTTTTTTATATTGTCTTTGGCATTCACGTTTAAAGCTTCCACAGCCAATAAATCATTTTCAAAAACAGAAATTTTATAATTTTTTTCTAATAAAGGAATTGTGAATTGGCCAATGCCACAGCCATATTCAACGATTTCGTTTTCTAGATTATTCTTTTGCAAGCTTAATTCAGTCATCCAATTTAAAATATTTTCAGTCATCAAATCAGCCGTTGCCCATGTGGGTTGAGTAAAACTGCTCACATAACTATTTAATGGATGATTCAGCGTTTGAAACCAAATCTGTGATTTCGGATCGGCCAATTTTAATTGCGGCTGATCAAATGAATTTAAATCCAGTGTCTTTTTTTTCTGACCGATTTCGATGAAATATGTTTTTGAAAGCTCCATCAGAAAGTTTTTTTCAATCAACATATTTTTAATATCGATGTTGGCCAAATCCAACCAGATCCCCAGTTTTTTTGTCGGTGAAATTCGGATACGTAGTGATCCCTTTTTAAAAGGCCATTTTAATTTTTTAAGTTCTTGAAAGGCGATATTCAGATCGGGATCAAGCTGAAAACATGTCGATAAATCGATCAGTTCTTTATTTTTTCCGTACAGGCCGATCTTTTGATTTTCAACAGTAAAGTCAAAGCGTGTACGAAGGTAAGCCGAACCTGCCGTTTTGACATGGATCGTAATATCAGTATGACCAAGTTTCGTTTTCAAATCATTTTTTTTATGCTCTAGTTGATCCAAATAATTCATATCCCAAGACTGACAACCTTGGCATTCAAAACGGTGAGGACACTTTATGGTATCTGTATCAAAATTTTTAGCTCTATTTTCATTCATGTTTGCAACTGTAATCTGTATTTTTAAACCCGTCTATGCAGCGGATGAAAAAAAGACAGAAAAATTATATACAGATTCTGAAAACCAATTGGTCACAAACGCAAAACAAATGACTTTCGTCGGGCCCAGATCCGGTGAAGGTTATTTCTCTGCGGATGGAAAAAAAATGATTTTTCAATCCGAGCGGGTTGCAAATAATCCCTTTTATCAAATGTTTATCACAGATATTGAATCAGGAAAAACAACACAAATTTCAACAGGCACCGGACAAACAACATGCGGCTGGATTCATCCGAATATGAAAACGGCGATGTGGTCATCGACGCATCTGGACCCTAAAAATTCAGACAAGGTCCGTGCTGAATACGACAAACGAAAAAATCCGATCAAAGGAAAATATTCTTGGGCTTTTGATGAAAACTTTTCGATTTTCACATCTGATTTATCTGGAAAAAATTTGAAACAACTGACCAAAGAAAAAGGTTATAACGCCGAAGGCTCTTATTCACCTGATGGCAAACACATCGCTTTTGCTTCGAATCGAAATGCCTACAACAGAACTTTAAATGACGAAGAAAAAAAGTTTCTAGCTCGTGACGCTTCGTATTTTATGGATATCTATATCATGGATGCGGATGGGAAAAATGTACGTCAATTAACAAATACATTGGGGTATGACGGCGGCCCCTTTTTCTCGGCCGACGGTAAAAAAATCACTTGGCGCAGGTTTACTCCGGACGGATCAAAAGCTGAAATTTACACGATGAATGTTGATGGCACGGATCAAAAACAAATTACAAAATTAAATTCAATGTCGTGGGCTCCCTTTTTTCATCCCTCAGGTGATTATATTATTTTTGCGACGGCGGTTTTAGGTTTTGCAAATTTTGAATTATTTATTGTCGACAGCCAAGGTTCACAGAAACCTGTGCGCGTGACTTTTTCAGAGGGTTTTGATGGGCTGGGCAGTTTTTCTCCGGATGGTCAGACTTTAACTTGGAGTCATCGAAACGAAAAAGGCGAAAGCCAAATTTATTTGGCTAAATGGGATGATGCCTTAGCCCGAAAATTATTAAATTTACCTGCTGTGAAAAATAATTTATTAAATTTATCGTCTGAAATTACAGAAAAAGATGCCAAATCAATTGTTTCATATCTAGCAGCACCTGATTTCAAAGGTCGAGCGACCGGATCTGCCGAAGAATTGATTTACACCGAAAAAATTTCTGAATTATTTAAATCTTGGGGATTAAAACCCGTTATTAAAAATAATTTTATTCAAAAATTTGATTTTATTTCAGGTGTCTCAACCGGGAAAAATAATTCAGCCAAATTTGTGGGTCGCCTTGAAAAAGATTTAAAACTAGGAATAGATTATCAAGTCTTATCGTATTCAGGAACGGGTAAATTTCAACCGACTCCTTTGGTCTTTGCAGGTTTTGGTATCAAAGCACCGGCGACCAATGATATCTCGGCTTATGATTCCTATAAAGACCTTGATGTGAAAAACAAATGGGTCATCGTGTTTGATGAAACACCAAAACCTTCTGCGCGTGAATTTAAAAAACATACGCATCTTTTGTCATTTTCAAGACTGCAACATAAAATCACAGTGGCTAAAAATAATGGCGCTGCGGGTTTTATTGTCGTCACCGAAGGAAAACTGAATGAGCTGAAATTTGAAGGCAATTTATCAGAATCAAAAATTCCAGTTTTAAAAATAACGACTGAAGTTTTTTCGGATTTAATTTCTAAAAACCAAGACCTTTCGCCTGAACTGAAAAACATTAAATCATTGAAAGAAAAATTTGAAACGTATGATTTTATCTCAGGCTTTCAAATACCTTCTCAGTATTTATCTGCACAAGTTGATCTGGAATTTATAAAATCGACGGGCCATAATGTTGTGGGTATTTTATATCCAAGTAAAAATAAAAAATCAAAAAATCAAAAAATGGTATTAATCGGCGCCCACGGTGATCATTTAGGTTTTGGAATTTCCGGATCATCATTGGCCAAAGGCGATCAAAAAGGTCTGGCGCATCTTGGTGCTGATGACAATGCCTCTGGTGTGGCTGGCGTTTTAGAATTAGCCCACAATTATTCAAAAGCTTCAACTCAATATTCAAATTTGCAAAAACCAATTGTTTTCGCCGTTTGGTCGGGTGAAGAAATCGGCGTTCTGGGATCAACATATTTTGTTAAAAATTGGAAATCCGAAGCCTTTGATTCTAAAAAAACGAATAAAACATTTGATCAATCTTTCGAAGCTGGAATAAATATGGATATGATCGGCAGACTGCGCGATCATTTATTTGTTCAAGGTATTGGTTCTGCCACTGAATGGGCTGCTTTATCTGAAAAAATATCTGTGATATCACCAATTCCATTGGCTTTAACCAGTGATCCGTATTTACCGACAGATTCTATGTCGATTTATTTGGGCGGTATTCCGTCGATCACTTTTTTCACAGGAGCACATGCCGAATACCATACTCCAAATGATACGCCAGACACTTTGAATTATCAGGGATTATTAAGTTCAATCCAAGTTGTTAAGCAATTCTCTGATCAAATTGTTTTTGCAAATAAAAATATCTTAACCTATCAAAAAGTCGAAGGTAATTCAGGCCAAAAATTAGAAGGCCGCAGTTTCAGAATATTTCTGGGAACAATCCCAGATTATTCCCAAGAAGGCATCAAGGGTGTTAAAATTTCAGGTGCCGCCAAAGATTCACCGGCCGAACGAGCTGGATTAAAAGCGGGCGATATCATTATTGAATTTGATCAAACAAAAATCGAAAATATTTATGATTACGTTTACACTTTGCAAAGTGTTAAACCCAATATCAAAACAAAAATTAAAATTTCGCGTGGATCTAACAACTTAGAACTGGATATTACACCGCTTCTGAAGGAATAATTCCAAAGCACGTCCAGAATATAAAAGCGGGTGATCATAATCACCTGCTGTATATTTATAAAGTTCTGT
>CANBND010000047.1 GCA_947370945.1 Pseudobdellovibrionaceae bacterium
GCTTGTGGTAAATTTAAATTATTTGTATCCGCATAAGCCGCAAGTTTTTCAATCGTTGAATCACCCAATCCACGCGGTGGTAAATTAATAATGCGACGGAAGCTGACTTCATCATCGTTCAAAGATTGTTTTAAATAGGCCAACCAATCTTTGGCTTCTTTACGATCAAAAATTGATGTGCCGCCAGTGATTGTATATGGAGTTTGATATTTGCGAAGTGCGGTCTCGATGAATGCACCTTGTGTATTTGATCGGTACAAAATTGCAATGTCTTTATATTCGATACCTTTTTGTGTTAAATTTAAAATTTCGCGACACACAAAATCGGCTTCTTCGTCTTCGTTTTCTAAAACAAATAATTCAGGTTTTAAATGTTCTGGATTCATTTTTTGTTCTGATTTTAAAATTTTACCATGTCGGTTTGTATTTTTCTGGATAACCGCATTGCCTAAATCTAAAATAACTGAGCTTGATCTGTAATTGCGTTCTAATTTAATCACTTCACAGTTTTTATATTGCTTAGGAAAATCTAAAATATTTTTAATTTCGGCTCCACGCCATCCATAAATTGACTGATCGTCGTCGCCAACAACAGCCAAATTCTGGTGCTGCTTTGATATAGCTTCGATCAATTTCATTTGTTCTTTATTTGTGTCTTGGAATTCATCGACCATGATTTGTAAATACTGATTTTGTACTTTTTCTAAAACACTGGGGTCTTTTTGAAAAAGTCTTAAGGGCTCAAGCAACAACCCCTCAAAATCAGTCACACCCAGTTTTAAAAGTTCTTTTTCATAAATGGGTTTTAAGACAATCGCCATCTCGTGATATTCTTCAAGATAACCCACCGGCAAAGATTTATCTGCACGAAGTAAATTAATTAGATTTAATAATTTATCCGTATCAAATTTTTCTTTGGTTGTGTTTCGAATATTTTTCATCGCATCTTTAAGAACGGCTTGCGAATCCGATTGATCTAAAATACCAAACTGAGCAGGCAACCCCGCTTGCTTGTGATTTTTACGAAGTAATTGCAAACCAAAAGAATGAAATGTTCCTGCCCAGAGGCCTTTGGCTCTGGGACCGACCTTATTTGATACACGATGTTTTAATTCACGAGCTGATTTATTTGTGAAAGTCAGAACACAAATTTGATTAGCCGCTGCTATTTTTTCTGAAATAAGTCTGCCCGTTCGTGAAACTAAAACCGTAGTTTTACCCGAACCTGCCCCAGCCAATATCAATAAAGGGCCGTGATTGTGATTCACAGCCTGACATTGTTCAGGGTTAAGACCTTTCAGCCAATCAATTTCCATTTATTTAATTTTTAATTTAATCGTTAAAACTAAACTTTATTATGAATTAAGATTTTAACTTCATCAGCAAATATCACATCGATACGATCTGCTGCTGTTTTTTGAACAAAACCGATACCAAACTTAGGATGTTGAATTTTTTGTTTTTCTACAAAAGTTGTTTTTGTTGAATATGGAATAGCGTCCTTAGCTTGTTGATTTTGAATTCTATTTTCATATTCACCCGTGTGTGATTTTGCACGCGATGTTTTTGTAGAATTCGTTGATCCGGGTTTACGAGTTGAACCCGCTTTAGGTAAAGAATAACTTTTTTTACTTTTACAAATTTCGCATTCAGTTTTAGCTGTTGTCGACGAAGTATGCGCCAAAACCATGTGATATCGATCAGCATCACATTTTTTACAGAACATATAAAATGATTTTGCGACAGGAGGTAATGTTAAATTACTCATATGTATTGTTATCTTTCTTGTTTAGGTTGATAGATTGACAGTGGATCACGTAATCCGCAAGCAGCAATTTCGCCTGCGCTTAAATAAAACGGACCTTCATTGTTTTGAATTTTATTTTGCATCTGCAACATCGACTCAATATTGTTCGGTTCGACCGTATAGCCCGTCTTAGCATATTTTTCTAAAAAGGCCATGTCATCTTCGCGATTAAAAAATTTTTCCCAGCAATCGGTATTAACGTCACAGCGGTACGTCATCGTCTTTGCATGTGTATGTAATGGAGCATAAGCCCCAATCATTTCAAGATGGCCGTAGTGTGAATGTAATTTCAACGAAGGGCTGCCCCACTGAGTCATCCCCGAACATTGATTCACATTCGCATACCACAACGCAAAAGCTTTAGATAAAAAACCTAGACCATAAAACTGTTCTTCTTTGGGCATCAGTGAATTCACCGAACATAAATCATAAGCCACCCATTCACCTTTGTGCATCGTCGGAATAATTATAAATAACGAAAGCGGACACCATTCTTCGCTTTCTGAATAATTTAAAACTTCTAAAATTTTTTTCGGCAAAGATTTCGTGCGCGCTGCGAATCCCGCAATAAATCCCGGCATCGCTGCACAATCATAAAAAACCCAACGTGGAATTGCCAAATCTTGTGCTCCGAATGATTTCCATTCAATTTGATAAATCGCTTCAGCAAACGGAAGTTCTTTCAGATCTAATGGATTTTTATAAATCGGGTCTTTCGTGAACCAATTTAATTTATGTCGCGTCCCTGGGTTTTCAATTTTATTTTCTGGTCGCACAAAAACATAGGGCCTGATATCGTCCGAATTCAGCCATGAGGCTTTTTGTAAAAGCTGTCCAGCTTCGCCTTTCGCTGCCGCATTCTGTCCAGTTTCACTTTTCGCTGCCGCAGACATTACTTCAGCGGCCCAATCATAGTCTCAGGTCTTACAACTTGATCAAATTTTTCTGCGGTTAATAAACCTAAATTCACAGCTTCTTCTTTTAATGTCGTTCCATTTTTATGCGCCGTCTTTGCAATTTTTGCTGCGTTATCATAACCAATGTGCGGATTCAACGCTGTGACCAACATCAATGAATTATCTAAATGTTTTTTGATCTGCGCTGTGTTGGCAATGATACCATCTAAGCAATGATCCGTAAAACTTTCACAGGCATCAGAAATTAAACGTATCGAATTTAAACAATTAAAAACAATGACGGGCTTAAAAACATTTAATTCGAAATGCCCCATCGCACCACCAATATTTACAGCAACATCATTACCCATGACTTGCGCACACACCATCGTCATTGCTTCAGATTGAGTAGGGTTGACTTTGCCGGGCATGATCGATGATCCGGGTTCATTCTCTGGCAAATTCAATTCACCAAAACCACAACGTGGTCCTGATCCTAATAAGCGAATGTCATTTGCGATTTTCATTAATGAAACCGCAATTGTTTTCAGCGCACCATGCACTTCAACCAAAGCATCGTGCGATGCTAATGCTTCAAATTTATTTGGAGCTGTCACAAACGGAATTTTCGTTTCTTTCGCAATACACGCTGCCGCTTTCAATGCGAAATCAATATGAGTATTTAATCCGGTACCCACAGCCGTTCCACCCAAAGCTAGCTCGTGCAAATGGGGTAACACATTTTTAATTCGTTGAATTGAGTTTTTCATTTGTGTCGCATAGCCGGAAAATTCTTGGCCTAATGTTAATGGTGTTGCATCCATCAAATGCGTGCGTCCGATTTTAACAATCGAAGAAAATTCTTTGGATTTAGCATCCAATGACTTTTGAATTTTTTCTAAGCTAGGAATCAAACGAAAATGAATTCGTTCAGCAACTGCAATATGCATCGCTGTCGGAAAAGTATCATTCGATGATTGGCCCTTGTTCACATCATCGTTCGGGTGAATTTCTTTCGATGGCAAAGTTAAATTCTGCATCGTCATCGCACGATTTGCGATCACTTCGTTTGAATTCATATTTGTTTGAGTACCCGAACCCGTTTGCCAAACAACCAACGGGAAATGTGCGTCGAGCTGACCAGAAATAACTTCGTCAGCGGCAGCTATAATAAATTCAGATTTTTTTGCATCTAATAATTTTAATTCTGTATTTGTGATCGCTGCACATTTTTTTAAAATGCCCAATGCTTTAATCATTTCACGTGGAAAACGATCACCACCAATTTTAAAATTTTCTGTCGAACGTTGTGTTTGCGCACCCCAAAGTGCCTCTGCAGGAACCTGTACATCACCCATCGTGTCTTTTTCAGTTCTGAATTTCATATTTCTCTCCTGATTACTTATTTAAATTTAATATGCTTTTTTCGCCACGAACAACTTGGCCGACACTGGCTTGATCTGTCGGATAAATTACAAGCTCTTGGATATTAATATGTTTGGGCTGCTGCAAACACCAAAAAATATTTTCAGCGATATCATATGCAGACAACGCTTTCATATCAGCATACACAGCATCTGCTTTTTGTTTGCTACCCAGCCTGACCAGACTGAATTCTGTATCGACCATGCCGGGTTCAATATTTGTTACGCGAACGCCTGTGCCTTTTAAATCCATACGTAAACCTTCACTGATTGCACGCACAGCAAATTTTGTTGCACAGTACACAGCTCCACCTTCGTACACCAAACGACCAGCGACCGAGCCCAAGTTAACAATGCAACCTTGATGTTTAATTATTTGCGGTAAAAATAATTTTGTGATTTCTAACAGGCCTTTGATATTGGTATCGATCATTTGGTTCATGTCAGATGATTTTGAATTTTGCAAAAGCTCTGTGCCTTTTGCCAATCCTGCTGAATTAATCAGGTCTTTAATTTCGATTTTATTTTTTTTCAAAAACGTAATTATTTTTTTTTCTGATTTTTGAATTTGTGTAACATCACATTCTAATATAAAAACTTTTTTCGAACCCAATTTTAAACATTTGTTTTTAACAGCTTCTAGATTTTTTTTTCGGCGAGCTATCAGTACTAAATTATTTTTATTCTGCGCCAATTTGTAAGCGCAAGCTTCGCCAATACCTGATGATGCGCCTGTGATCGCGATAAAATTTTCAGTGATTTTTAAACTCATAGCATATTGTAACGTCAACACTTCACGCGGTCGACAATATTCGTTTTTGTCTGTCTAATCCACGCGGCACGTAAGGAATAAATCCCAAAGCCTCTAAAATATTTTTCTCGATATAATTAAATACTGTTTTATAATCACGACCCCAAATAACAACGCGCGTGAACGGACGCTGTGACCAAAAACTGAGCTTGTTTTTCAAAGGTTTTCGAATCTGATTCCCTTTCAGTGCAATTCCACGCTGTTTTTGTAGCATAAATCTGGCAATCAGACCTGTGATTCTACGAATCCAAGCAAAATATTTTCTGCGGTTTTTAAACGAGATCAACAAATGAATGTGATTCGAGGCAATAGCTAATTTATGTATACGAACACCAAAATTTTTAAGATCTGTTTTGATAATGTTTTCGATCTGAATACGTTTTTTAATCATGCGTAAATCTGATTTTTCAGTTTTTTTCGCCAGATCTGATTTTAAAACGATGTGAGTGAAATCTTTCGATGACAGTGGTCGAGCCGTCCTAGCATGACCACGCTTCAGCAAGCTTCCGCCAAACGATTTCATCCGTTGATGATTTGTGTGTTTTTTGCCAGCCAACGTCTTGGCGCTGGAGCCAAAAAACTCATTTAAATTAAGCTGCCTTGCTGTGTTCATGCTTAGTTTCTACCTGAATTAATACCTATGTCAAATATTTTTATCAAATAATGAGCGATGTCAATTTTATTAAAGCTCTGATTAAAAACAAAGGGCAAATACACATAAAGAAATACAAATGCAGGCCAAGACAGGCTCAAAATACATATAAATCGAAAACATTTGCAAAAAAACCGCTTTCAAGCCATAAAAGTCTTCTATGCAAAGTAATAACCCTAAAAATACTCAAAAATTTTGGCTGATGAAAACCGAGCCCGACGTTTTTTCGATCAAGGACCTTAAAAAAAACAAAACGACACTTTGGGAAGGCGTCAGAAATTATCAGGCCCGAAATTTTATGATGAATGATATGAATCCTAATGATCAGGTTTTATTTTATCATTCAAATGCAGAGCCCTCTGGCATCGCAGGCCTTGCGACAGTTTCAAAAGCTGCGATCCCTGACCCGTTACAATTCGATAAAAAATCTGAATACTTTGACCCCAAAGCCACCAAAGAAAAACCAATATGGTTCTGTGTTGAAGTAAAATACAAAGACACTTTTAAAAAAAATCTGTCACTCAACGAATTGAAAACGATCAAAGATTTATCAGATATGCTGGTCATCAAAAAAGGTCAGCGCTTATCGATTCAACCTGTCTCTGAAAAAGATTTTAATTTTATTTGCAAAAATTATTTGTGATTGCGAAGAAAATTAAAACTGTACTATGAATCATTCAGACACAGAAAAAATAAATTTATTTCTTGCTCCTATGGAAGGCGTCACCGATTGGGTTATGCGCGATTTGCTGACCGCTCTGGGCGGCATCGACCAATGTGTGACAGAATTCTTGCGAGTCACTGACACCATTTACCCTGACTCTGTTTTTTATAAAAACTGCCCCGAATTAAAAACAAAATCAAAAACCAGATCAGGAACACCTGTTTTTATACAATTACTTGGCGGGCAATCAGAACCACTCGCACTGAATGCACAAAGAGCCGTACAGCTGGGCGCACTGGGTATTGATCTTAATTTTGGTTGCCCCGCAAAAACAGTGAATCGTCATGACGGCGGTGCCAGTCTGTTAAAATGTACGGATCGTATTTTTAATATTGTAAAAACTGTACGCGATGCAATTCCAAAAAATATTCCGGTCACTGTAAAAATCAGATTAGGTTTCGATGACCCTGCACAGTGCCTTGATAACGCTGTCGCAATCACCGAGGCCGGCGCAACATGGCTGACAGTTCATTGTCGCACAAAAACCGATGGCTACCGCCCACCAGCCTATTGGGAATGGATCGCAAAAATAAAAGAAGTTACAAAAATTAAAATTATAGCCAATGGCGAAATCTGGACAGTTGATGATTTTAAAAAATGCAAAGATGTTACAGGTTGCACTGATTTTATGATCGGTCGTGGAGCCTTGCGAAATCCGTACGTGTTTTCTGAAATTCAGAATTTAAATTCTGCAGAACAAACGACTTCAGATTTTAATTCAGATGAAAAAAACAAAAACCTGAAACTGATTCCCGGTTTTTACCAGGCTTGTGTTTTATTTAAATCAGAATCGTTCGCTATAGCCCGAACAAAACAATGGCTGAATCAACTCAGCCATAATAACGAATATGTAAAAAATATTTTTGACGAATTAAAAATTCTGGAAATTCCAGCTGAATTTAAAAATCAGCTTGAAGAAATGATCCACTAAACTTACTTACACATCTCTTCAAGCTTACCTTCGTCATCCAAAGCTTTTAAATCCGTATAGCCACCGACAAGCGCATCATTGATAAAAATCATAGGGACAGTTTTCCAGCCGGTTTTTTCTTTCCAAACTTGCAATTCATCCATATTATCCGTCAGATCTAAAATGTCATAGGCAATGCCCTTGTTATCCAGCAAAGTTTTCGCACGATCACAATAAGGACATGGATTTTTTTTGATCATTAAAACTTTTGCAGCCATTTAAGTATTATCTTTCAAAAATTCAGCAATGTTGTCTTTCGGGTGATTCCCAACAAGCTCGCCGACTTTAGCGCCACCTTTAAAAAGAATCATCGCAGGAATTCCACGAATACCGAACTGACCGGGTGTTTGTTGATTTTCATCAACATTCATTTTAACAATTTTAATTTTACCAGACATTTCTTGAGCCAGTTCTTCAAGTTTTGGAGCCAATGAACGGCAAGGCCCACACCATTCAGCCCAAAAATCCACGAGCACTGGCGTATCCGATTTAAGTACGTCATTTTCAAATGACGCATCTGTCACTGGTTGAGTAAATTGTCCCACAAGATCTCCCTTTATTTTTATGCAGTTTTTAAAAAATTATTTTTTTCGAAACATCGCTTGCGCAAATTTTTGTTTTTCTTGATCAAGACTGTCTAACTTTTCTTGCCCCGGATCAACCATCAACTCTGCGCGCTGCTTTTTCAGCACAGACTTAGTTTGCCTCTTGCTCAGACCTTTTTTCAAATCTTGATCAATTTTCTTGATCTGATGATTATAGGAATCAATACGCATCGGTAATTCCATGTCTGAATTTGATAATTCGACTTGGATATTTTTTTGAACTTCAGTTGATATTAATGGCTCAAAGGCTTGATTTTGTTTAGCTTCAGGCTTTGATATCCGATTTTTAGGTTTAGAAAAATCATGCAGAGCTTCATCACTAATCAATAGATCCAAATCAGTATCATTTTTTTTCCCCTGCACCTGAATCAATTCACGATCTAAATCTTGGCCGTGCGAAACTAAATACGACTGTTCCTGTGAGCGAAACGCTGGATCCGTTTCTGCCATACGGAGCAATTTGTCTTGCATCAATTCTTTGCGCGCCGGATCTAAATTTAAAATATTCATTGTCAGTTTCAACGCACCCATCGGTTCAAACAACAATAGATCCATTTTAATTTTTGCTAAATCTTCAGGCGATACTTTTTGATCGGCACCAAGAATCAAAATGACTTTACCAGAAAATTTCAAATTTTCTTTCAATTTGCGCCCAACATTCAATGCCGACAATTTTGCACTTTGTCCACGCACCACAATGATGTCTGGGTTAAACGTTAAAAGTTTTTCACTTAGATTAAATTCGGTGGTGATCGCTTCGACATCAAAACCGACTTTACGTAACGTCATTTCAAGATGATTTGCATACTGAATTTGATCAAGGGCTATGAGTACTCTGTCCATTGGTCTATTCTAGAATCTGTTCAATGACCAACGCAAAGAAATAATTTATGATGGTCTAATGTGGCGTTCACGCAGAGTCTTTTTTTATTTGCTGTCAGAAATTATTCCGACGTTTTTGTTAGGAATTTTTGTTTTCATTTCTATTTTATTGATGTTCCAAGCCTTAAGGCTAACTGAATTTATGTTGGTTCACGGCATCAAATTCACAACCATATTAAATATCATGGGATACATGAGTATTTCAATGCTGCCGTTGATCTTACCAATGAGCTTATTATTTGCGATTTTAATGACTTATAATCGTTTGTCGCAAGAATCCGAAATCATCGCCATGAAGGGTATAGGCTTACATGGTATCAGTCTATTAATGCCGGCTTTGTTTTTATCTGCACTAGTGACTTATTTTTCTGTGCAAACAGCCTATTACATTGCTCCGTGGGGCAATCGCCAATTTGAAGTTCTTATTTCGCAATTAGGTAATTCTAAAGCAGCCGCATCTATCAAAGAAGGAACTTTTTCTGAAGGTTTTTTTGATATGGTCGTTTACGCGAACAAAGTCGACAGCGACCAAGGCTTGCTCGAAGATCTTTTTATATATGACGAAAAAAATCCAGACGCGCCGCTAACGATCATTGCCCCCAAAGGACAAATCATACCTGATCTTGAAAACCCGGGCCACAGTGTACAGTTACGAATGTTTAATGGTGAAATTCACAAACAGAATCAAACACACACTGTTGTCCATTTTGAATCCTATGATATTTTTTTAAATGACCCTATACAAATTGAAGAACGCAAAAAATCTGCGGCATCCTTATCAATCACTGAATTAAATCAACGCCGAACAGATAGTGAGTTTAATGACAAAGAACAAACATCTTATAACCTTGAATATCATAAACGTTCCGCACTGAGCTTTGCCTGTTTAATTTTTGGATTGGTCGGCGTTGCCTTTGGCATTCAAACCAACAGGCGCAGTGGCAAGGCTTCTGGATTCATCGTCTCTGTGGGATTTATTATTTTATATTGGATTATTTATTTAGGCTTTGAAAGCATTTCCAGATCAGGAAACATCACCGCATGGGTTTCAGCATGGGCTACAAATTTTTTATTTTTTATTTTTGCGTGTTATTACTTGAGAAAAAAATTAGCTTAGACAGTGTTAAATATCAGACAAAAAATGAGACGACGCAGTAGCATCCTTACCACAATGGTCATCCTTGACCACATCGCCCCTCCCTTACAATTATTCTAAGACGATGTTTGCCTGAATTTCAAAGCTTTTTTTAGATAATTTCACTTTTTACTTTATAACTGATTTACAATCAATCAGCCACTAGCTATAGGGCGAGTTAAACAAAAACACCACCGCCTGTGCTAGACACATTTTCACCAACAGGACCAGACCAAGATTCAGCCTGCCAAAAAACATGCAGGTCCGTCGAATTTGAAACAATATAAGCGCCGTCTTTCATTAATTTTTGATTTCCTGAAAAATCAATCATCATCGGATGCGCAGGCACCGTTAGAATTGGTCGGCCGAATTCCAAAGCATGATGAACAGTTAGCATCGTTCCACTTTTCTCACCCGCCTGAGCAATCAGACAAAAATGACCAAGTGCTGCGATCAATCTGTTTCGTAAATAGAAAAAATTTTTATGCACAGGCTGATTGAATTCAAATTCAGAAATGAAACAACCACGCTGATGCAAAATTTCAGATTTTAATTCTGAAAGATCTTTCGGGTACAACTGATTTAAACCCGCAGGCAAAACAACAATCGTTGGCGCATGCGCTTTGATCGCAATCAAATGAGCACACTGATCAACACCTTTGGCGCCACCGCTGACAACCGTCATTTTTGTTTCAGAAATGAATTGAAATAATTCTGTATGAATCCATTGTTGGGTCAAGGTATTACATTTCCTGGAACCGACAACCGCGCACATCGAATTTTGATTCCAAATCGGCTGGCCAATATATTCAAAAAACAAAGGTGGTTCTTTCATTCGATAAAATGCATGCGGGTAATGTGTATGAGAAGGGTATGTGTATGAAATTTTTTTCTCATCTAATAGATCTAAATATTTTTGAATTTCAAATTCTTCAATTCTTGAAATTGAAAAAAAATTTGGTTTTTTTAAAACCGAATCCGGATTTCGAAACTTGGTTTTTCTTTGGAGCCATTTAAAGTAGATTGCAGTCGTCATAATGTAACTGCTGGCAAAATTTAGGCCAATATTTATTCGATTTTCAGTTCAGAATCTAAACTGGGCGATTCAACGGTTTTATTTTGTAATTCAGGATTTATTAAAACCTGATCACCTATTTTAATCAGATGGCTGATTTCAGTTAAATAACCTATTGAAAATGTACCTGTGTTTTTTAAGATTTTCATTTTACCGACAACAGCACCTGCAGTTTCAGAATAAATATCCAAAGATTGCCCCTGATTCGGTTTTTCAGATTCAGTATTTATAACCATAAGCTGGCCGAAGTTAAAAAAATCTAAATTTTCGGCTTCCAGACTTTCAATCAATTGCGGTCCTGTACCCATTGACTCTGTCGGCTCTGGCAAACTTTGTAATTTATCATTTGATACAATCAACGTCTTCGAATTCAATAGACTTTGACACGATTTAATCCGCATTTGATTTTTATCGTCAATTTCAGCTTGGCCAATCACTTTGTAGACAAAAGTTTTTTTAAAATGACTGACTGTCGTCGTTAATGGCTCAACAAACATATAGCTGCCCACGGCGGCCTGCGCGTTCACCTTGTTGACAACTTTAACAAACTGACCAGCGTTACAGACTAAACCATCAACTTGGTCTTGGGCGACAGAGAAATCAGTTTGCAAAAGACTTGACGATAAAACATAAGGATTTGCAGGATCCACTGTGTCCAAGACCTGTCGATCTGTGATATTGATTCTGACTTCGTCAGTTTTTTTAGGAATAAAATAATTTTTATTCCTAACCATTGGCAAACTTTCGGGAACAGGTTGTGGCCGGTCAATTTTATTTTTTTTATTGAATACGTAATCTCTGTTCATTTTTTCAAATTCGGTCATCTGTGGATTATAATCGCGTCCGTCTATACTCTTACCGAATGACGCAATCTGCAAATCAACGGCTTGATCAATACTGATCGTAGGCAAATCAGATTCAGTCGCCGGAAAAAAATATATTTTTTGCCCAGGATAGATCAGATGTGGATTTGAAATTGACTGATGATTCAAAGCCCAAATTTTTGGCCAGAACTGACTGTCACCGAATAATATACGGCTGATCGATTCCAATGTGTTACCTTTTTCAACAATGAAGGTTTCTACTTTTCTTTCAGAGGTGACTTTGCTCCAAACTTCGACCGAAGTTGGATTTATATTATATGTTTTGTAAATTTGATTCAGCTTGTTTTCATAGTTCAAATCTGGCTCGTCAGGATTCCGATTTGATTTTACGGATTTAATTTTTTTAATTTTTTTCTGCGGAGCCACAAGCTTTGTCATTTTTTTTACTTTTACAGTATTCTTGATTTTTTTCTGAATTTGAACTTTTGGCTTTATCTCGTCGTCCGAATCCGTACTTACTTTTTCAGATTGAACTGGTTTTTCAGCAGGAGATACTGTTGCTTTTTTTGTTTTCGGCGCCTTTAAGATACCGCGGATGTCTTCAAGAACAGGTTCATCGTCTTCTTTAAGGCTTTCATTTTTTAATGGCAAAGGATCCAAAGGATCTGGGTCCGCAACAAATGAGCTACTTGCTTTCTGAAGATCATCTATGCGAGGACGCGTCGGCGGCGCTGATATCGAAGACGTTGATTTAACAACGACGGGCTCTTCAGCGTGGGTTGCCACACAAATCAAAACAGTTATTATTAAAAAACAAGATCTTTGAAATTGGCTTTGCATTTTTATTTTTTCAATGTCCCTGTTGCTTTTTGCAATGCTGAAAACTGAAAGGCTTTACCTAAATTATATTTTGAAGGAATTTCGAAACCCATTTTTTTATACATCGCCGATTTATCTAATAAAGCCTGAGTTGCTTCTTTTGTTTTAGAAAAATTTTTGATGATATAGTTATACCGTTTGATCGCTAAAATATAATTTTTCTGATCGCGACTTTCGCGTGCCATATACAATGCTTTTTCTGAGGGCCCTTTAAACACGACAGTCTTAACACCCGTCAATTTTTCAAGATCAGATTTTGCATCAGTCGTTGCAATATTTTTTTGCGATGTTTTTTGCGGTAGAGCAGCAAAAATTACTGTTGTCGATAACATACACACTAAAAAAAAGAGAATGTTTATTTTTTTCATATCTTAAATGACCTCACCTTTATTAAACTGAAGCTTTGCTTATTTTTCAACAAACCTTAACCAAGTTATCCACATAAAGTGTTTATAACACTACAAACTAGACTTTGGACCCGTTGATAATCAGCATTTTCAGCGAAATGCTGAAAATAAAAACATACTTAAGTATATGATATTAATAGATAAATAATAAAAATCAAATAAATCTGTTATGATACCATCAAAAATCTGAAATTATGGCAAATAAATGTGACAAATATTAAATTTGGCCTGCTTGTTTTTGCGCCTTTCAAGACGTGTACTTGCCTCTATTGCTACTTATATTCACTTTGATTAACTTTCAAATTCGGTTTTCGATTTTGTCGGAACTTAATTTACTGACAATTCCACTACATCAAACCTGCATAAATCTGTTACCAAAAAATCCAGAAACCCAAGCCACATTAAATGCTTTGGTCTGTGGACATAACTTTGAATCATTTCAAATTGCACATTTGTACACAAGCTCGGGATTGATTCATTTGTTTGTGGTTTCGGGTTCGCATCTGATTTTAATTTACAAATTTCTAGAATTCATTTTTAAACAAATAAATATCCTTCATTCCAAAAAAATTATTTTCCCAGTATTGTTTCTTTACTGTGCCATTTGCTTATTTAACCCTCCGATTGTGCGTAGCTTTCTAGGCTTGCTGATTTTTGATATTCTGAAACAAAAAATTAAATATTGGCCCAAAGATTATGTTTTGCTGTTAGTTGGTTTAATCTGTTTAGCACTGAATCCGAATTGGATGACATCGCTCAGTTTACAAATGAGCTGGTTGGCCGCACTGGCTATCGAAATGAATCGTCGTTTCTTGGGCAGATCGAATTCACTTTTGAAACAGCTGCCGTTCTATGCTTTCTATCTATTTACGTTTTCAGCCCTGGGATTCCCGCAAGTTTCGGTATTGATTATCGCATTGTTTTTCACACCCGTTTTAGAATTTATTTTACTGCCTTTGGCCTTTTTAGTTTTAGCATTTCCTTTTTTAGATTCTGTTTTTGCTGTCGTCATCGACATATTGAATTTTGTTTTATCGTTGATGGAGCTATCTACCAGCGAATTAACAACGTCGTTTCAAACGTCAATTTTATTGAATTGGGGCCTTATTTTATCACTTCATTTTATTTTGCATTTTTACCGAAACAAAACCTAAGGACTGTGTATGAGTAAATATATTTTTTTGATTTTATTTTTTAAAATGAGTTTGGCTGATTCGCCGATGCATATCAACGAATGGATCATTTGGAATTCAGGCCAAGGGCAATGGGTAACTCAAATTGAAAATAACAAATGCACTCATTTCGATTTTGGCGGCGAAGTGTTTGCCTTAAAAAAAATAAAACCACTTTATATTCAATTTTGTAGAAATAAAATAAATGAGCTGTATTTGTCTCATGCCGATTGGGATCATTATGCATTTTATAATTTTTTGGTTCAAAATAATATTAAAACATGCTGGCGAAGTAAACCTGATGAAGTTTTGAAAAAAATAAATGTCGATGTAACCTTTTGCAAAGCTGCTACCGAAGAAAAAGTGAATGTTTTATTTAGAAATTCAAATTCAAATCACAGAAATGACACATCTACCGTCCTCACCACAGATCATTTTTTAATACAGGGGGATTCCCCGTCAAAACAAGAGAAGAAATGGGCGCCACATATTTCTAAATCAGATGACATTCATTTTTTGATTTTAGGCCATCACGGCAGTCGCACCAGCACCAGTGATATCTTATTAAAAAAACTGCCCCAATTACAAATGGCTTTCGCCACTAGCCGATTTAAAAAATACGGACATCCGCATCGTGAAGTCATTGAAAGATTGCATCGTCACCATTTAAACGCAATTAAAACTGAATCGTGGGGAACAATAATCTTACGCCGTTAATATTTCAAATCCACTTTCTGTAATTACAACAACGTCTTCGATGCGTATTCCGATTCCGTCAAATTTTGTGTCTGTATTCTGGATATACAATCCTGGTTCAACTGTAAAACACATTCCTGACTGTAATAAAATGGGCTGATTTTTTTCATCGATGTATACATTACCGTCGTGAACATCAAGGCCTATCCAATGAGATGTTTTGTGCGGGTATATTTTTTGAATATCATAGCGCCCTTTCAGATCAGTTAAGTCCAAACTTCGACAAAGAGAATTCTTAGCGATTTCATGAAGCGAGAATAGGCTTTGATTTTTTGAAATTGAATTCAAAACGTCTTGTTGTGCCTTTTTTATAATATCGTAAATTATTTTTTGTTCGTTTGAAAAAGTGCCGCCTGCTGGCCAAGTACGAGTCATATCTGAACAGTAGCCTTCAAATTTCAATCCCATATCAATTAAAACCAAATCATTTGCACAGACAATTTTTTCTGTCGGTTCGGCATGAAGAATTAATGACCGAACACCCGATCCTACAATAATTGGAAATGCCAATTCATCAATATCCATGTCTGTGATCAAATCCATAATATATTTTTTAATTTGAAGCTCAGACTGGCCTACGAAATTTAATTTAAGAACTTGCTTGTGAACTTTTGAAATCAATTGGCAGGCTATTCTGATTTTGTTGACTTCTTCTTTGGATTTAATGTTCATTTGATCTCCTTGGGTTATGGCCTGTCATCAATATCGTGCAATTTGAACTTATTTATTACAAAAAGAGGCGCAATTTGAAAACTGAACAAATTCTAAAATCTTTAAAATTAATTCTTAAAAATAAGAAAATTAACTATAGTGAGGCCTCTAAAGAGCTAGGAATGAGCGAGTCTGGATTTAAAAAGCTCATGATATCCAACGATATCTCCATTCAAAGATTAAACCAAATTTGCGTTTTGGTCGATATCAGCACCACAGATCTGTTGAACTTAAGCCAATCGCAAACAGTAACAAATATTGAATTCACATCTAAGCAAAATGAATTCCTGATAAAAAACCACTCTGCACTGATGGTTTTTTGGATGCTGACAATTGAAGAAAAAACACCACATGAAATTAAAAAAAATGAGCGAATATCTGCAGTTGATTTTCAAAAAATAATTTACTCACTGGAAAAAATTGACTTGGTCAAAACAAATTCAAAAGGTCAAATCACTTCGACTCACAAAGGTCTGTATAGATGGGATGATTCAAGCCCGCTCGTGAAAAGAATAAATCGTGATTGGTCACGACTGACTTTGGACAAATCACTTCAAGCTTCGCCAAACCGATTTCATCGTTTGTCATACGTACAAGTTTCAAAAAAAAATCGCGATAAAATTATTGAAAAATTTTATGACCTTATGAATGAAATCGCAAATCTGCACCAAATATCAAAGTACGAAAAACATCATACGCAACTTGTTCCGCTGAGCATCGTTGTGGGTGCAGTAAATTCTGGATTTTACGATAGAGATTAATCTCTATTTTTTAACAACTCATCAATTTTCATTTTGTAACCCATCAACAGATCTATTGATTCAGGCTTCAGAACA
>CANBND010000048.1 GCA_947370945.1 Pseudobdellovibrionaceae bacterium
ATTCGCGCTCTGACACAGTTTTCTACACTTGAATTATGAATCGTTGATTTATCACTGACAACGCGAGCATTTTTCGCAATGCCTTTTTCATGAATTTCCCAAGCGATAACAACCTTGCCTTCAAGCTTTGTATCTGTTTTAAATTCGCGATCATAACACGACTTGAAAGCAGATAATGCGGATCTAACAACACGACGAACGGCTTCTCGGTCAATCGATCCAACAAATTCTTCTTCAGCACCGCCGCCCGAAATTGAAACTTGATCTTTTGAACCAAAACCATTTCCAGCGCCATAAGCACTTTGACCGCCGCCGGTTCCCTTTGTTCCAATTCCAGAAATACCTGATGTGGCTGTTCCTTTTCCGCCGGCACCTGTATCTTTGAATTTTGAACCGACGTCATTTCCCGCGCGATTTTCATTAAAACCTGATGCACCCGTTGCTTTTCCTGCGTCGCCGATCAGTTCTCCTGAACCAGTGTAAGCTTTATCTAATTTTTGACGAACCCCACCCGAACCGAATGCTGACATCAAACCTGAATTTGTCGGATCCAATTCTTTACTTTGTGCATTTGCACCGGCCTTGTCGCCAGTTTTAATTGCGCCACCCTGTTTGGTTGAAGTAAAAATTTTCGTTTTTAATTTTGGATCTTTTGGCTTTACATCAGTAGCTCTTCCCGCTTTTTGTGCGGCCTGCGCTTTGGCTTCAGGTTTTGTCACATCACCTTTTATTTTTTTCTCTTCTGTTTTCTTCGCCTCAACTATTTTTTTCGGAGGCTCTGGTGGCTTCGGAGGTTCTGGTGGTTTTTGTGTTGGCTTTTCTTCAGGAATTTTCGGCGTCGGTGTTTTAATTTCAACCGGCGGTTTATTAAAAACAACCTGCGCTACACGCTGTACGTCTTCGTCCAATGGTAAAATTTTCGGCGTCAGCACAGACACCATCAAACTTGTTAATACCGCAATAATTAAAGCTGCTAAAATACCTGTGAATTCAGACGCTGAAAAAATCAACGACGAATCTAATGGAACCAACGCAGTTTTCGCAGAAAATCTGACTGCGATTTGCATCCCATTAATTAATTCAATAAAAACAACTTCACCTTGTTGCAATTTATACGAAGAATCTTTGAGTTCTTTAATTTGATCTGCACGATGAATTTCACATTTCATTTCTGCTGTTGTTTTAATTTGAACACCGGAACTACAATCAATCAGCACCCAATTTTTTGGCGCGGCACCATCTGGCAATTGAATAATTTCAGACGGACCCGTTTTATACTGACCTTGCGTATTCAAATGATGTGAATTTAAAACACGTTCTTTCCAAGAAACAATAACTTCAATCGTTGGACCCTGACCGGGTTTAACAAATTCACTTAATTTTTTTCTTTCACTCAGCGGCGCAAAAGTTTTTTCACCACGCAATTTTTTTTCTTTTAAAAATTGTTGCGCACGCGGATTTAACTTTTGTCCGACAAAGGCCGCTTGAATACTTGGCTTAGTTGCCGCGGATTCTTTGATTTGAACATCTTGCACCTCTGGTACAGGAATATTCACAATCGGTGCAGCTACTTTTGTCGAAGCTGGCTCGGAAGGTTTTTCCGAGGGCTTCGCAGAAATAGAAATTTGCGAACTATTTTCGGTATGTACTGGTTTCGGTACACCTACAAAAAATACAATTTTAAATGGTCCAACAACAAATTCGTCACCTGACAAAATAGGCTCATCTAAAATGGCTTGGCCATTTTTAAACGTTCCTTGTGTCGAACCTAAATCACATATGTAAAATTGTGGTCCACGCTTTTCGACCAGACAATGAATCGCAGAGACTTCGCTGGATTCTAAGTCAACATCGACATCAGATTCACCAGCTTCAGAGCGACCGATCACTAATTGATCTTTGTCTAGAAACTGTTTAACGAAATGAATTTGATTATTTTTGAATACTCTAAATATTATCGGAGATTTCAATTCCCCCCCCGAACCCGTTGTATGTCTTCAGTTGTTTTTCTCATTTCGGGTAAAAAGTTTTGTCTTAATTTGATTAAGCGGCCTTGGTTCATATCTTTGCGTTGAAATAAATAGAATAAATCAGGCTTCTGAGCCGTTCCTTGAACCAATTCATCTTCGAAATTGAGTGTTTGTTTACGATTCGTTTTCGTGGCAGTGGCCGCAGAAGCATTCGGAGCTTCATTCTGCGCAAAACTTTGCACAGAAAAATTTGCAACAGCCAAAAGTAGAATCAGAATTTTTATTTTTATTCGCACAAAAAACCTCATCTTTCTATTTTAAACCAGCTTTTGCTCTGTTTTCCAAATCCTTTATGATATTTCGTGCTTCTGGCTGAACGCCTACAAACTTTAGTCTGTTCAAAAGATCTAAACCCTGTTTATATTTTTGCTTTTGATCAATTAAAAAAATTGAATAGTTTAACATAATATCGCGCGAACCAGGATTTGCTTTTAAAACTTTTTCATAAATTTTTTCAGCTTCATCTGTTTTTTTATTTGCTGTTAATGCGATGGCGTAATTATTTAATACGTTCACATCTTGAGAACCTTTGTTCACTGGAATTTCCAATGCAATTTCAGCTTTGGTATAATCTTTTTCTTTTGTGAATATGGCACCTAACTGAGCTCCAATCGCTGCATCTTGCGGATTTATTTGCAAACCCTTACGGAATGATTGGATGGCTTCACGTTGTTCATTCTTAGCTAAATGTATCAATCCTAAATTATGATAATACTCAGATTTATTTGGTTGTTCTTTGATCGCTTTGTTGATTTGAACTTCAGCTGCATCAAAATGTCCTTTTTTAAATTCAGCTGTGGCCATTTGCGAAAATGCGGATGCTGCTGCTGCTGGCTTTGCAGGGACAACTACTGGCAAAACTTCATCTGCTTTTTCAGTGACTTCATTTTTTTGGATCACATTTTTAAGATTAAATTCTTTTTTAGGCGTTTCGGTCTGAACGGGCTTTGTTGACTCGACATTTTTCGAAGCACATCCTGCTAAAAACAAACATACAATTATAATATTTTTCATTATTCACCGATCCAGTTCTGAGTCGCAGGGCTTGCGATTTCTTGACCCTGATAAAAATTCTTAGGATCTAAAGTTTGCATTTTTTCAACGGATTGACGATACCCCGAATTGTAAGTTTCCAAATCCCAACCACGATCAACAGACGCTTTAAAACTGTCTTTGGCCTTGTTTGAAAATGGTTCTGCAATTTTTGCGATCCCTGCAGCGTATTGTTTTTTCTGATCCTCATTTAATCCAGCCGGTAATGGCGCATTTAAAATTGATTGCGCCATGTGTTCGTTCGACAGACCTAATAAATTTAACGATTTAATAATTTCTTCGGCTGAATCCATTTTAATGACGGCACCTAATTCTTCATTCAGTTTAGCAATCAATTCAAGTTTCTGATCGACTGCTTTTTTTTGCTTCGCTGCATCCGCTGGAATCGAAACAGACTTTAACTGTTGAAATGTTTTTTCGGCTTCTTCGTATTTAAACAATGCAACATAGCCTGCTGATAATTCTTTTTGTTCTTTGGATATGCGCTGAAATGTCTGAATAGCTTTTGTTTTGCGTTCTTGAATATCATTTGCGTTTTTACGACCCAATTTCGTCAGCCAGTAATAGGCTTCAACTTTTTGTGCTGAATCTGCTGATGATTTTGTATATTCATCATATTTCTCTGCGGCTTGTGTTCCCGAACCCGCTTTACGTAACATTTGTGCCATGTTGAAAACAATTTCATTATTTTCATTCGCATTTTTATTTATTTTTATATACTGCGAATATGTATCAACGGCATCTTTTGTACGTCCAGCCGTTTGATACTGAACAGCTGCATTATATAAATAATTTCCAGCCAAAGGATCCTTCGGATTCTCTGCTGCTAATTGCTTAAATAAACTGGCTGATTCTTCGTATTGATTCGATTCTTGATAGAGTTTCGCTAACAACTTTTTAGCTTTTGGTTTCAGCGGTTCAGAATTTTTATCTTTTGCTATTAAAACTTTTTTATAATTACCAATTGCTTCTGTATTTTGACCTGAACGTTCGAAATTTACGCCGGCATTAAACACGGCCATTGATACCAGTTCCGATTTCGGATTCTGAATTGCAAAGGCCTGATATTGTTTTGCTGCACCTGAATAGTCTTTACTGATTTCAAGATCTTGTGCTTTTTTAAAATTTGCTTTTTCTAAAACTCCGCGAATATCCGAACCCGCTTTGGAACCTGATATAGATTCGTTCGCTAACAACTCTGTTCCCATTTTTTCAAGACCTACATAGTCTTTTTTTAAATTGTAAATATCTAACAATAAATTTGCTGAATATTCTGAGTATTTTGTTTTTGGGTGTTTGTTAACAATATCTTTAAATATATTTTCTGCAGGCGCGAAATTATTCGTTTGATAATATAATCTGCCCATTCTGAATTTAATTTCAGCGTCTTTTTCTGATGTTGGAAATTTTTGCGTATACCATGTCGCTGATTTAATAAATTTTTCAACACGCGGATCCAATGGAATAGGCTCGACAGAATCTCCGGCACGTTTTTGCATATCTTCATCTTTGGGCAGGGCTTTTTCTATGGCTAATAATAAATTTTGTGCTGATTTTGCCGCGTATTTACTGTTCGGAGCACGCTCTGCAACCCACGTGTAATTTGCAGAGGCTTCTTCGTATTTATTCATATCATACAAAAGCTCGGCATAAAAGAAATGCATGTCTGCGGCAGTTGTTGAATCAGAAAACTCTTGAAAATACAGCTGATATCCGTCCAGTGCACTTTGCTGCGAAAATTTCGCATGTGAATTCTGGGCTGTTTGATGTTGTTGCAAAACATAGTTTCTTAATGTTTGTTCACGTAATTTATAAACATTATCTAAAAACGCTTTGTCTTGTTGATGGTATGATGTCCACGTTGAATTTTTATTGTAGTCATTAATCCAGCGATACAATTCTTCTTTAAATTGTGGTGAATTCTTTGCGTAAAAATAATTTTGTACAATTTGATATTGATATTCGAAAGATTTTTTAGATGTTGGATTTGCTTTAATCAAATAATGAAAAACTTCTTTGGCCGCGTCACGATTACCTTTGTCTCCGAAATAATAAGCCAATTTTTCTAAATACGCACTTTTGTCGGAGCCTCCAATATTTTGAAAATATTTTATGGCACGATCCGTATCACCGAGATCAGCAAAAAACACGACAATGTCGCGAAGTGCTTCATTTTCAAGTCGTGAATGGTTTACAGCTTTTTTTGATCCACCGTCATTTGTCGCAGCACTTGGTTTGCCCATGCGAATAATGAAATCCATGTATTTAATCGCTTCTTCGGTTTTACCCATGCGATACAAACACCAGCCGCCTTTGTACATAGAAAAAGTATGCAATCTGTGTTTTTTTTGTTTGATCAACGTCGCGTATTGTTTGTAGGCATCAACCCATTTTTCGTTTTCAAAATAATTTTCGCCTAAAGCAAAATGCGCTTCGCCGACAAAATTACTGTTCGGATAATTTTTGGTTAATTGATCGTAATAATAAGCACCTTTTTTCGCATCACCTAATTCAAAATAATTATAACCCAAGAAAAACAAGGCCTGACTCATTTTTTCATCGCGAGGATAATCACGAACAAACCATTCATACAATTGAACTGATTTTTTATTATATTCTTTTGATTCCGTTACATCCAATTTAGGTTTTGATTTTGTTTTTCCTGATTGAAAGGCCTGTAATTGCTGATCATAGGCCGTTTGTTTTCTGGAATCGACTAAAGACGATTTTTCGACGTACAATTCAGCTAACCGCAACCAAAGTTCACCGCGCGATGGGCTTTTTTCAAACTTTTTAGTTAATTTATATAATTCTTGAATTTGTTGATCTAAAGTTTTTTCGTATTCGGACTGATCATTTCCAGATTCATATTTTAAAATTTCAGTCGATTTAGGTGGCTTTACCGATCCTAAATTGACCGCTTCGCGCTGTTGAAAATTAAACTGCGTTTCAGGTAACGACGTATCACCTTTTTGCATTTGTTGAATTTTTCCACCGCGACTGTCTTCTTTAGCTTTTTTTAATAGCTCGCCGACAGTTTGTTTTTTTTGTGCAAAAACAGTCAAACCTAAACCTAAAATCAATATTGATGTCGTAACTTTTGTAAACTTATTGATGAATTTATTCATAGTGCTTTACTCGCAATTCTGTTTTCCTAAGTAATGATAATTTCCAACTTCGTCTAACCAATATTCACCTTGGAAAGGATAATATTCGAATCCATTTTCAACATAAAACGAACGATCTTTTTTATCGTCAACTTGGACTTCGCCTAAATCTTTGCCTGCTAAACGTTTTTTCAGACTTTCTTTTTTGCCGTTAATCATTTCGTATCTGATTAAACTTGATTGCTCTTTCAGATCTTTCAATTCAACCAGCATGTTTTGCAAATGGGCTTTGACCATATCGCCCGTGCTGGATTTTGCACTCTTCGTCCGGTTCACTAATAATTTTAACGAATAGGCACCGATACTTGATGATTTGATCTGCGGATTTGCATCAATCAGACGACGTTCTTCCAAAAGTTTACGAATGTACGAAAATGACCTGCGCACATCGCCTTCATCGGCAACGTGTCGTAATGCACGATATGAAATCTGTGTTTTCAATTCAGCATCTTCGTTGCTTTTGATTTGAAATGTTTTATTTAATTCTTGAAAATATGATTCTGCAGATGATTTTGTATTTAAAAAGTTTGAAATGCTTTTCTCAACCGGACCATATTGTTTGTCGAATAAAGTTAAAACTTTATCCATTTCATCGTATTTACAGATATACAAATACACAATTGAACGCAGTAACAAAGTTTCTGGAATATAAAAATTGTCATAATAACTGGAATGCAACGACTGAAAATTGCTTAATGCTGAACGAAATCGTGCGGCGCGAAGCATTGCCCAACTGCGTTCAAAAATTGAATCATGCCAAAGCATGTGATCACGTGGAATTTTCGAATACGCATCCACAGAAGCTTCCCAATCTTTTTTCTGATACAGAGTTCTGGCGATGGCCATTTGCGCTGCGACTTTGTTTGTGTCTGTGACATTTGCAGCTGTTCGCGAGTTTAATAATTTTTGAAATGTACCCAGCGCTAAATCCGTTTGATTTGCTTCAGCTTGTGATAAACCCATATTGTATAAAGCATTTAAATGATAACGGCTTTTTTCGCCGACTTTTGAATATAACTGAACAGCTTCTGAATACAGTCCGGCTTTTTGTTTAATTTCACCCATACGGTAAAACAACATATCACGATGTTGCGTAGGAACACTGGTCACATCAATTCGCTGGATTGCATAATTTAGCAATGTCTCGTCACCTAATTTATCAGTCACAATCAATAATTTTTCAATCGCCTGACGTGTGTATTTGGCATCGGCTGATTTGATCACATCAACAAACTGAAATGATGCGACTTGATTCATGTTCAGTTCCATCATCGCAACACCTAATAAATATTTAAGCTGCGTCCGCTCGGCTGATAGTTCGGGCCTGCGACTTAACGCTAACAAATTATTTGCAGCTTGAACGTATTGACCACTTTTCATTTGCGTCAATGCATTTGCAATTTGATTCCTGATATTAGAATTTGCCGATTTTGTATAAACTTTTAAACCCGCATTCGGATTTGCAACTTTTTGCACAGTTATGGGTGCCGTTTTCTTTGCGACAGGCTTCGTAGCCTTTGCAAAACCGACTGAATTTAATGACATTAATATTAAACTTATTTTTAGCATATTTTTTTTCATCGCAGACTTGCCTCCGGAAAAAAGAAACTCACACCCGCAGTTAAAATCAAATCATTATAACTGCCCTTTGCCGGCACCCCTGTGCCGCCAACAGAAACCGGAGTCGCTTGAAAAATATTTAAACTGTAGTCCCAACGAAAAGCGATTGATTTTGTGATTGCAAAAATTTGCCCTGTTCCAATATGAACTGTCGGCACATTACCTTCTGCAGAATTTGTATTTGAACTGCCGCCGCCGATTGAAAAATACATGTCAAACGGAATAATTCCGCCGTCCATATTTGATAATTTTCCATAAATTGGCGCCCACATTAAATCCAACCCGTAATAGCCTTTCGTATAAATAAATTGTTCCGGTCGCAGACCGTTATTATCGCGAATTTCTTTGGCCACTTCACGCTCTGAACTAGATAAAAACAAACCCGATAATTCCAGACCAAAAGATTCCGTGAAATGATACGCTAAACCCAATTTTGCACCGTAATTTAAAAACCAAGGCGTGTTCGTTGTTGTTGCTAATGCACCAAAAAATTGAAATCGTTCTGTTTTTGGCAAATATTTTTTCTGAATCACAGAAACTTCACGAAATGGCGATAAACGACTTAGATCTTTTAATTCGTTCACACTGACGTCTTCTTTTTTAACAGGTGGAACAACCTCGTCCGCTGGCTCAACTTGTTCCACTGTTTTTTCAATCAAAGCTTCGCTTTGAACAGGGACAGGTTTTGTCACGTTCGAATTTTGATACATGCCTTCAAGATTCACAACTTCAAGATCGTCAGCTTGCTGAGCTTGTGCCATAAATGGCAAAACCATAAACCCGCTGACTAATATTGAAATCAATAAAATATTTTTTTTCATTTTAATTAATTCCTTTAAAATAAATAATTAACGCCAATTTCAAGATTCGTCGTATATGTAATTCGCTCGGAAAATGAATCATATGTCGGTATCGGATCCCCTGCTGCACCATTCGATCCGCAAGATACTTTTGAACCATCACATAAAACATTCGATTTAAACGGAATCGGCGCTTGATGGACAAACAGTCTTAAATCTGTTTTTAACGAAAAACTTTTATTAAAATAAAAACGTTCGCCAACACCTACTGCCAGCGCTGGATACGTTTTATGTTGATATTGGATAACACCCAATGCCGTCGATCCATAAATTGTCGTATTGATTACGCCATTTTTCGTGAACGACATTTTTCCGTAATAGGGTTTATAATTGTAATCGAACATGATCATTGATTTTGGTTGTGGTGCACGCGAAAAATCTAAGCCAAAATCATTTTTCAAACCTTCGGCATCTTTTGACAATCCTGAACTGTTCGATACATAAAATAAACCCAAGGAATGATATTCGTTAAAATGATAATTTGCAGCGATTCCAAATTTGGTCGTGTTCGCGATAGGCTCGGTCAATGCCAAGCCTCCGAATAAACCCACATCAATTCGACCTGTCGTTTGCACATTCCGATTCCGAACACTTTTTGCTTGGTCAAAAATGGGATACACTGTTTCTGTAGCTAATTCATCTTTCGGAACAGCCACATCTGAATCGGCAAAAACCGTCGCATTTAAAAGTAATGTCAGAACTAAAAATATTTTTTTCATCATGCTGCACGTTCCTTATTTATCACTTAATTATGACTTTGTTTTTTCTGAATAAAATCCATATCGCAAAATATAATCACACACTTCTCGGACCGCGCCATTGCCTGCGGGCCTACGAGTCACATACTGAACCGCTTTTAAAACGTCTTCCATCGCGTCTGGTACTGTGGCTGAAAACTGGACTGCATTTAACACAGGTAAATCAAAATGATCATCGCCCATGTATGCCATTTCATTTGGATGAATACCAGATTGTTTTTGTAATTCTAAAAATGGAGGAATTTTATTTAATGCGCCTTCAAATAAATATTGAATACCCAGCATTTTCACTCGCGCGCGCACGTCTTCGGCGGTTGCGCCCGTGATCACTGCAACTTGATATCCGGATTCAATCAGGGCTTTAATACCGACACCATCACGCACGGAATAAATGCGCTTCCACTGGCCGTTGGCATCCATCCATAAACGGCAATCGGTCATGATGCCGTCAACATCTAGGATTAACATCTTGATTGAATTCAGTTTTTCTATATTTACGGTACTACTTTTATCCACAGTGTTATTGTTAAGAATAAAAGCGAGAGCTGCAACAAACTGCGCAGTTTATGTTGAAATGCTAAAGACTAAAGTCTTGAATTAAAAAACGAATACTCGAGAAAACTGGACCTAGGTCGAATTATAACTCTGTGAAACTTGTACTCGAGTTAATTTGAAATTCACCTTGGGTTTCTAAATTCGTGATAATTTTTGGATAACCCAACATATCTAATGCTTTTAATCCTGTAACAAGTTCGTACCCTACGCCGCTTGATTTTTTTGTGTAAACGAGATTATCACGCAGATCAAAAAGATATTCGGGGTCTGCATTCGCTAGTGGAGTTATAAAAGTTAAATTTGAAAACGTAGCACGCGCCTGACTGATTGTTTCATATCCATAGGACTGTGCTCCGATAAACATTGTTAAACCATTTGTAACATCAGATAAATCCAGTTGAATTAAACTTGTTAAATCAATGGCTGATGCCGTAGCTCCTGTGTTCCAAATACTTGTGTAGGCTTTGACAATATTTCCCGTTCGTTCGATACGAATTTGCGTATTGCGACCGTTCCAACCTAATCGGTCGCCGGCTGAACCATTTGTATTTACACCACCAACAGATTTATTATCAAAAGTTCTGACAACAGCACCATTTAATTTATACAAAACACCCCAACCCAAATTTGGCGCGGGAAATCCACCCTGTGTACGATAGGCCGATAACGTATGAACATCGTTATTCGAAGGATCAACATAAACCGCAATAGCTACACCAATCGCATCATCATCAATATCTGTCGACGACAATGTCGCTTCAGCCGTATACGTATCAAATTTGAGCGAGCTAAAAAATCCATTATAATTACTTGTGTTTTGAATATTAAATAATCGATCTGGTCCGGTTAAATAAATCCATGACAACGAATTCATCGATGCTGTATTGCACACTCCATCTGTATTCGGATTCGCAACGGGGCTCGTTGAATTCGCCCACATACCTGAACCATCCAAAGTCGTCTGACAATAACTGGGCGTCGCAACAATGCTGGCCACCGTCGGATAATATGTTGTTCCCGAAAAACGTTTCCATTTTGAAATGACTTCTGCAAATTTTGGCGGAACATTTCCTGAAATACGATTCGCTAACTGTGTTCGATCAGACGTCGAACTTCCATAGGCCAATTGATACAAACTGTCGACCGTCGGCGGCGACGGTGCATATCCCGATTTTTTACAAGAAATAGAAAACAAAAAAAGAAAACCTAAAAAAATATTAATTTTATTAAAAATTTTCATAAGTTATTCACCTCGTATTCTGAACAACTTATCGACAGAATATAGGTAAAAGTTAAGATTTTTTTATTGGGTGTATCAGAATGAGAATTACCTTCTACCGAACCTTTGCACTCAACAAATCCTGATAAATCAACATGCCCACAGGTTGCTTCGGAGACTGTGACGTCTGATCCAGTACAATCAACATTTGGATCTGAAATTGTTCCATTAAAAATAAGGCTTTCTCAGCCAATTCATTGGCATCAATTGTTTTTGGATTTAATGACATCATGTTTTCAGCGACGGATAAAAACGGAGTTTGATTTTTGTCACTGCAAATGTCTAAGTGTCTGCGGATATCACCGTCCGTGATAATTCCGATCAGGTTTTTATTTTGATCTAAAACTCCGGCAGCGCCGCGAACACTTTGATGAGTCATCTTTGTTAAAATATCTTTCATCGATGTTGATTTTTCGATAAACGGCAAAGCTTCGCCCGTTTTCATCAAATCACGCACGCGCAATAATTTTGCGCCTAATGATCCGGATGGATGAAATTCCGCAAAATTTTCTGATTTAAAATTTTTCTGATCCAACACACACATACACAATGCATCACCCATCGCTAATGTCGCAGCCGATGATGATGTCGGCGCTAAATTTAAAGGGCAGGCTTCTTTTTCAACTGAAATATTTAAAACAACGTTGGCAGCTTTTGCTAAGGTTGAATTTAATTTTCCTGTTAACGCAATTAATTTAATTCCCCGTCTGGAAATAAAATTTAAAATCGGATTTAATTCTACGGCTTCCCCGCCGTATGAAATCGCTATCACTAAATCGTTTTCTGTGACCACGCCCAAATCACCATGACTGCTTTCGGCCGGATGTAAATACAATGACGGTGTTCCCGTGCTGGATAATGTGCTGGAAATTTTTCTTGCGATTTGTCCGGATTTGCCGATACCTGTAACGATCACTTTGCCACGACAATCTAAAACCATTTGAACAGCATTTAAAAAAGATTCATCAATACGATCAGACAAAGCCAAAATACTGTCGGCTTCGATTTTTAAAACATTTTTTGCAATGTCAAATATTCGGTCAGATATTTTATTTTTCACTTCAAGGCCGCCTTAATAAATGCTGAAAACAAAGGGTGCGGAGACAACGGCTTTGATTTGAATTCCGGATGAAATTGAACGCCAACAAACCAAGGGTGATTTTTAATTTCTAAAATTTCAACCAGATCACGTTCTTGGTTCACACCTGTTGCGATCAAACCGCGTTTTTCAAATAAATCTTTGAACTGATTATTAAATTCAAAACGGTGCCTGTGGCGTTCAGAAATCATATTTTTCTTGTACGTTTTAAATGCTGTGCTTCCTGTACTTAATTTACATTTAAATGATCCCAATCGCATCGTGCCGCCCTTGTCGACAACGCCCCGCTGTTCGATCATTGAATCGATGACGACATTACCCGACTGTTTTCCGCCTTTAGCATCCGACATAAATTCGCGTGATGTTGCATCTTTGATTCCACATACATTCCTAGCAAATTCAATCGCAGATAATTGCATACCGAAACAAATTCCAAAAAAGGGAACTTTGTTTTCACGGGCATATTGAATCGCAGAAATTTTTCCTTCGACACCGCGTGTGCCAAAACCGCCCGGAACCAAAATTCCGTCGACATCTGACAATTCTTTTTTGATATTTTTAATATTCAGTTTTTCTGAATCTACATATTTAATTTCAACTTTGGCCAGATTCGCCAAGCCCCCGTGAACTAAGGATTCATGCAGTGATTTATAGGATTCTTTCAAATCGACATATTTTCCGACGACTGCGATTTTTACAGATTTTTTTGGATTTTTTTGAATCTGACAAATTTTTTGCCAACCGCTGACAATTTGGCTGGATTTTTTTGTGGTTTTTTTAAAACCTAAAACTTCGCAAACCAAAGCATCTAGATTTTCTTTATGCAATGACAACGGCACTTCGTAAATGCTGGATGAATCTTTGGCTGATATAACGTAATTTGTTTTGATCGAACAAAATAATCCAATTTTAGCTTTCAACTGTTCATCAATATGTTTTTCACTTCTGCAAACCAAAAAATCAGGTTGTAAACCAATTTGACGAAGTTCTTTCACAGAATGTTGCGTGGGTTTACTTTTTAATTCACCAGCGACTGAAATATAGGGCACGTATGTGACGTGAATCAAAGCCGTATTTTGCGGGCCTAAATCCAAACGCAATTGCCTGATGGCTTCGAAAAAAGGTTGCGCTTCGATATCACCAACGGTTCCGCCAATTTCGACAATAGCAATTTCACTGCCTTGTGCGGCTGTGAATGCACGTGATTTAATTTCATCCGTAATATGTGGAATCACTTGCACGGTTCCACCTAAATAATCACCGCGACGTTCGCGCGCAATGACAGAATCATAAATTTGCCCCGCGCTGACAGAATTTGCTTTTCGTAAAGTGACATTCACAAATCGTTCATAGTGGCCCAGATCTAAATCTGTTTCTGCTCCATCATCAGTGACGTAAACTTCACCGTGCTGAAGCGGCGACATCGTGCCTGGATCAACATTTAAATACGGATCAAATTTCATCAGCGTGATCTTATAACCACGCGCCTCAAGTAATGACCCAAGGCTTGCCGCCGTCAGGCCTTTTCCGATCGAAGAAACAACTCCGCCAGTGACAAAAATAAATTTCTGATTGCTTTGACCGTATGATTTTTTTGTCTTTTTCATTTCAGATCCTTATTTCTACTTATAATTATTTAAATTAAGTTCATTTCATTATATTTTTTTTCAAACAACTTCACATCGTCTGCGCTATCGATACCTTGAATTGGTTCATTCACAGACACGACTTTGATTTTTGCTCCTAAATGCAAAGCACGCAGCTGCTCAAGGCTTTCTGCAATTTCAATTTGGCTTTGCGGAGTCTGACAAAATTTTTCCAAGAACGTCGTTTTATAAGCGTACATTCCGATATGTTTTTGCACGCACGAATTAAAATCACCGACACTGAATTTTTCACGAGAAAATGGAATCGGCAAACGGCTGAAATAAATAGCCTCTGATTTTTCATTCAATAAAACTTTGACGGCATTTAAGTTTAAAATTTCATCTGAATTTAAAGGATGCGCCAGCGTTGCCATGTCTAAATTGGGCTGCTGTGCAAATGCATTTACTAACGGATCAATATATTTTTTTGTAATCAATGGTTCATCACCCTGTATATTTAAAATCACATCAAAAATTTTATTTTCTTTTTTTAAAATTTCAGAAGCTTCAAAAATACGGTCTGAACCTGTCTGGCAATTTTCAGAAGTCATAATCGCGCGGACGCCGCAGACTTCGGCTAGCTTTGCGATATCTATATTATCTGTCGCAACAAATATTTCTGAAATCAAAGAACTTGTTTTTGCACCTTCGATCACCCACTGAAGCATTGGCTTTCCGCACAAATTAACAAGTGGTTTTCCCGGAAATCTGGTCGATGCAAATCGCGCTGGAATAATGGCTGCGACTTTGAATGGATTCACTCAGCGTCCTCAGTTGTATCATCAGCATCATCCGCAGATTCAGGGATTTCGGTAATGGGTTCATTAATCCATTTTTTATAAATAAATGCTTCCAATTCTTTGTGACCCATATTTTTTGTGCTGGATATAACAAATATATTACTTAATCTTGAATCTTCGGTTTGTTTTTGAATCGCTTTTTTTAATTCTGTTTTATTTAATTTGTCAGCTTTCGTTAAGGCCAGCGCCACAGGCCGCCCGAATTTTTCAACGAATCTGCAAAGCAACATTTCATCGCGACTCCATTTGCGGCGAATATCCATGACCAAAACCAAGCCAGCTAATTTTTCTCGGCTGGCTAAATACAATTCGATCATCGGTTGCCAATCAGCAACTTCGTCACCACTTCGTGATGCATAACCATAACCGGGCATGTCGACCAAAACATAACTGTCATTGAAATTAAAAAAATTCAACAATCTGGTTTTTCCGGGATTTTGGCTGACCTTTGCAATTTTATTTTTTGACAAGGCATTGATCAACGACGATTTTCCGGCGTTCGATCTGCCCATGAAGGCCACCTCAGAAAAACGATGTGGTGGATAATCGTCCGGCATCACGGCACTTTTTATATAGCTTATTTTTGACATACGAATACTTTATTGCATTCAGTTCGAATTCTCAATTCTTAGATTAATTTTTCTCATTTTCTTAAAAAAAATATTTTAAATCCTCCAAGTGCGGTTTTATTGAATCTCAGGTGGTCCGAACATTGAATAATGACTGTGTGTCCGACAATAACAGGAGGGACTTATGAAATACCAATTAGAACTGCTTGATGGCTCAGCGAACAAATGGAACGTCGAAGATTTTTTAACCGTAGGTGCTGATTCAAGCTGCCAGTTGCAAGTTGTTATGGCTGATGTTGACCCCAGACATTGTCGCGTTGAAATAAAAAATAATTCTTTACATATTAAAGATCAACGATCCGTGCACGGCACGTTCGTCAATGGCGCCAAAATTCTTGAGGCCGAATTGCAAGACGGCGATTTAATTTCTATCGGCTACGCAGATTTTGTTGTTCACGATTTAGAAAAAAAATTGACTGAATTTCCAATGAGCAGCCGCACTGAATTTTGGAATCAAAATTTAAAATCATTAAACCAAGTGGCTTTATCCAGTCATTCTGTTTTATTGTTGGGTCCGTCCGGCGTCGGCAAAGACGTCATTGCCAAAAATATTCATGAAAGTTCACCACGTGCAAACAGCCCTTTCTTGAGTGTGAATTGTTCAGCGTTAACTGAAACACTGGTTGAAAGCGAATTGTTCGGACACGTTAAAGGCAGCTTTACCGGTGCTATCTCAGATCGAAAAGGCGCTTTTGAAGCGGCACGCGGTGGAACTTTATTTTTAGACGAAATTGGTGATCTGCCCTATTCATTACAAGCTAAAATTTTGCGAGCTCTTGAAAACGAAGAAATCAGGCCCGTAGGTTCTGATAAAATTATTAAAACTGATGTTCGAATTATTGCAGCCACACATCAAAATTTGACACAGAAAATTCGCGAAGGCGCGTTCAGATCCGATTTGTTTTTTCGTTTGAATATTATCACTGTTGATGTGCCGTCATTGAAAGAACGCATGGAAGATTTTGAAGATTTACTTTATTTTTTCGCGAGACAAATGAAAGTTCGTTTTTCATTTCAAGCCATCCGTGAATTAAAAAA
>CANBND010000049.1 GCA_947370945.1 Pseudobdellovibrionaceae bacterium
CGACAGAAACAGTGTCGTGATAATTTACTTTTTTAGCATCAACAGAAGCTTCAATATTCTTAACAATTATCGAAAGCGTCAATTCCGTTTCAGCGATAGGCTCCTCAATAGCACGAGCTATTTTATGACCATTTTCTTTGACGGTGACCAGTAACGTTAACTTAAGAATTTTATGACCTATGCGAATTAACGATAGGCTATTTACTTTTTGAACAGAAATTTTTTCATTATCAACGAATGTTCCGTTGGCTGATCCCAAATCGACTAATTTAATTTCATTATTTTCTATAATGATTTTTGCATGTTGTCTGGAAACAGCTTTGTCTGAAATTTCGATATCGTTTTCAGATTGCCGACCAATAATAATTTCTGATTTTTTAAAACTTAATTTCGAAAAAAACTGACCTTTTTCAAAAAGTTCGACAATAAGTTCATGATTAGAACTTGGTTCAAGCGAAGGATACATTTATAGCAACTCGTCAATCCACGCATGCAAATGAGCATATGGAGCTTTGTTAAATTGAATTCGACTCGACATCTGACTTTCTATTTTTTTAAATTGATACTTTCGATATAAAGCAGTCAAACCTAAAATTGATAATTCTGATTTAGAATTTAAAGCCAATGATTTTGAAAAATAATTTTTAGCTGCAGAAAAATCCAAATTGTGCATTTCGATAACGCCGAGGTAACTTAAAGCTTCTGGATGGTTTGGCTGAAGCTCTAAAACACGCCCCATCGCGAGTTTAGCCATGCCGAAATTTTTATTACGAATGTAAATTTGACCCAATTCAATAATCAACTTTAATTGGTTTGGATTATCCATTAAGGCTGTTCTTATTTTTTTTATTTCAGGTGTAATTTTATTTATAGGCTTACGAACAATCACTTCTTCTTTTGAATCATCCACATTATAATCACCCGACGTTTGGCATCCTTTGACGTACAAGGTGAAAATTTCAAATTTTTCTGCGTTTTCTAGGCAGCTTTTAAAATATTGATTCGATTTAGATTTATAATCCCCCACTTGCGTTGCAATCGCTTGTTTGTAAGCGACAACAACATCTGCATCCAAACCTGAAGGAATAGGCGCTCGATTTAAAAATTCTGAAAATTCTCTGTGTGCAAGACCCAAAGAATACAGCGACCCAATAACCCACTTGCCACTGCCGAATTGAATCACATCATTAAATACTGAATTTAAATTATTTAATTTAATCGCTTTTTGTTTTGTCACTGCACCATCATCACCTTGACCGAATTGCAAATCACGAAAATCCTTCAGTGAATTCTGCGCCAGTAAATAAAGCGAATGTGCGACCATCGTTTTTTCATTTTCATTCGCCGCAGTTAACTTAATCACCTTCCCAAAAGATGAACCTGCTAAGCTATATTCGCCCAATCGCTGCAAGCTGAGTCCGACATAATAATGTTTTAATAGCGAATCAGGAAACCGAGATACATATTGATTCAATTCACTCCATTTTTTAGCCTTTGCCATAAGGTCAGCAACTTTTTCAATCGGAGAATTTATTTGGCGGTAAAACTGAATGGCCTTTTCATAATCGCCTTGATTTTCACGCAGCACGGCCGCACTTAAAATTAGTTTTTGAGATAAGGGATCTTGTGGGTACAGTGATATAAATTTTTCGAAATAATCGGCAGCTCTGCCGTAATCGCCGCTTTGAATTGCAATTTGTCCCAGTTCAGCAACAACTTCTTTGGCATATTTTGAATCAGAATGTTTTGTCAAAAGTTCTTCGCCAGCTTGATATACCGCCGGATCTTTTTTCTTTTTATAAGAATTAAAAGCCTCATAAGAGGCCAAATCACCCAAAGAACTTCCCTTATATTTTTTTCCCAGCTCTAACATTTTTTTTGCATAATCACGACTGCGGGGATCGCCCACTTTGTCTTCAAGTTTTCGAAATTGAGATTGCTTAACGATTTCTGAAATCTCCTGAGAGAATGTGGCCTCTGAAGCGGTTCCGCGCCCTGACGAAAGATCCGAAACAACCGATTGACCAAAAGCAATCAATTTATCATAGTCTTCACGCTGATTATAAATATCTAATATCAAATTCGTTGCAACTTTCGCATTTGAAGTCGTTTTGTATGTTGAGATATATTTTTTAAATTCTTTAATCGCACGGTCAAAATCTCTTTCCTCGTAGTAAATCTTTGCGACGTTAAATTTTATATCAGCAACAGAAGAACTTTGAGGGTAACGTTCGATGAAAGCAATTCCCATAGACTTATAACCCGATCTTGATTCTTCCAATTCAAGTCGTCCAAGAATTTCTTGACGTTTTAAGGACTCACTGTAAGAACGAATCGCTGATTGTAATATTTTTTCATTTTTTGTTTTCAGATATATAGATTCAAAATTTAAACCAGCTTGATTATATTTTTTAAGTATAAATTGAACTTCGGCCAGATTTGTTCTCATGTCTGCAGAAAATTTATTTTTAGGAAAAATCTGCAAATAATTTTCGTAATGCTCAGAAACCTGATTTAATAAATCTGAATTTTTTGCAGCCAGTGCTAAATTATTTAATTCTGTAATAAAATCACGACTGTATATTTCAAGATTTCCCATGTTGTTCGACTTATCTTTATTCGAAACGTAGCTAGCATTTCGCAATTCGTTCGCTGTTTCCAAGACAATCTCGGTGATTGTTTGTAATGGGAATGGCTTTTTGTTTTTCTTGTAGGCCTCATAAAACTGATTGATGGCTTTTATTCGACCGTCCAGTTCATATTGAACTTCAATTAATCTGGCATAAACTTGTGTGGTCTGATCAGTTCTGTTTTTTAGTGATAACCTTTGACCTAATCGATTCAAAACCTGAATCAAAGTCACTTTGTCATGTGCCAGTTTTTCAAAAAACTGTGTCGCATTTAATTTATCAGCCGGTAATTTTTCAATTTCTGAATAGGGCCAAATCATAGAAATTAAAGCATCGCGGCGAATGTCAATTTCTGAATTGACTGAGTTTGTTTTTTCGATTCGAGATTTGTCTACGACTAACAATGATTCAAAAGTCTGCAGAGCTTCCGGAAATTTATTCAAATTAATATAACACCAACCCATTTTATACTGCGCCAAAGCCATATATTCATTCGTATCGCGATCTAAAATTTTTTGATAAATTTCGATGGCCAATTCAAATTCTTTTTTGACATCAAAAAAATAATCACCAAGACGTAATTGACTTTCTTCCCAGTACTTTGATTTCGGAAATTCTTTGGTGATTTTTTTGTAAATGCCGACCATATCTTCAATTTGACCCAGTTCTCGGTAACTGAGTGCAATATTGAAAAGTGCTTTGTCAACGCGATCTTCTTTGGGGTAATTTTCAGTGAATCGAAAATAACTTTCGATGGCCATTTTTTTGGCTTTTTTCAGTGCGATAGTATCGAGTTCTTCAATTTTTTTTTGTGGTGATTTTAATTTAAGTTCTTCAAATATTAAGCGACCTTTTTCGTGGTACAAGTCAGCTAATACAAAATACAAATCTGGCAAAAATGAAACGTCTCCGATTTCTTTCATTTTCTTTTTAGTCACTTGGATCAAAACATCCGTATTTTTGATATCATTATTTAAATCTTTTAAATTTGTTTTTTCTGCATAAGCACTTATGTTCAACAAAATTGTCGTTAAGCAAATAAATATTAATTTTTTATTATAAACGACTTTCTGCATATCTTAATTTTCACACCGAGATTGTATCAAAACCCGCAGGTTTTCAATTTCATCAATCCACAGCTCGCCTTCATACTTCCAGTATAAACGGTCAAAGGTCATCAGCGATATAGACTCAGGTCTATAATTCTTATCTTTTATGTTCTTTTTGAGCTTTAAACTATCGACCTTTGTCTGATAATCTAAAAAGTTGATCTGCTCATTAAAATCGAGCAATTTTTCTGAAACTCTTCGAACCTCTTTTCGCAGTATCATTGATATCTGATTGTCGATTTGTTTTTCTTTTAATAAAGATTTTGTCTCAATCATCGATTGCATATCTGTATCCGAAAAGTTTTTTTTCATCCATTTTTTGTCGACACGCAATCCCGTGATATACGAAGCCTGCTTTTTTAATTCAAAATTCTGCAAGGCCCATTTCTTCAAGACAGGGTCTTCAGATAAATCCGCACGTTTTTTGATTTTATTGATCGATTTTAAGTATTTTTTTTGAAACCGATCTTTAACATCAAAAACTGATTCATACTGACAAAGATCTTTATAAATCAGCATCTGCAACACGTCCGATTCAGGCGTCTGTGTTTTTTCAAACATGGGGTCATTGATTGCCGTTAACAGTCCTAAAGATTTCGAGTAGTGTTTTAAATAAAATTTATTCCAAGCGCGCTCGAGCAAAAGTACTCCTGTGTCGTCCTGAACAGATTGTAAAGATTTTAAATACTCAAATGATTTTTCAAAATCCCCTTTTTCAAAAATAAGACGTGCTTGCTGACGTTGCGCTTGACCTCTTAAAAATGTTGAAGCCTGTTCATTTTGGCGCAAGTTATCAAAAATTTTAATCGCTTCATCCAAACGATTATTATAAAGTTCGTAAAGTGCCTTATCATATTCGCGTCGATACAGCCATTCGCTGTTGGCAACGATGTATGCATCAAATTTTTTAAATTTATTTTTATACCTTTTTTGATATGTGTTTTCAGAAAAAAGATACCCTAAAAAACTTTTGATTTCGTTTGGTATTTTTGTATTTTCAAAATCAAAATCCTGATCTAAAAAAACTTCAGAGACTAAAACACGATCTTGAATGTTATAATTTTTAAATATTTTTTCAATAATAAAATAAGACATGATCGATTGATTGCTTAATGGAAACAGTTTGTTAATTTCAAAAACAGAGACAAGACTGATAAATGGATGGTTCTGTTCATAAGCCGCATCTGCGAAAGCCAAAAGAACTTCGGCCTTTTCATTGCTTTTGAGTTGTTTAAAGTTTTGATTTGAAATTAACGAATTCATATCTGTATAATTTTTATTGGTCTTTAAGGTTTGATATTCACCCCAGAACTTGTTATTTAGAGGAACGTATTCGAATGGTTTATCTTTTTCAAATGGATTTTTTTCAAATTCAATTTGCGACATCATTCCAACAGAAAAAAATTGTATAAAAAAAACAATGGCTAGGCAAAAAAATTTCATTACTCAATCTCCTGACCAATTGAATTTTCATCTGACCACGAATAAATCATACTTAGACCAATGACGAATTGGTTTAATAAATATTTTTCACGAGTTGTATGAAAATAGTATTCAAAATTGAATTTATAGCCCATTTGTGGCGATTGGTAATAAGCCTGTGAAAAACCTGTCGCTACAAATGGGGTTGTCTTATAGGTATAGTCAGCAAAACCCAGATCTAAGTTTACAAATGTTTTTGAATGAATTTGCAAACTATTGAAAAAAATATTTTTAGTATAAAATGGAACATACGAAAATCCGGCTTTAGCATAGTAATTTAAAATCAAAAAGTCATTTGTGTTTGCGCCGTAGCTTTCGATCAATTTTGTTTTGAGTGACGATTCAATTTCAAAGCTTTTTCCAGCAAGCACAGTCCATGAAAAATCTTGGTCTTTGATATACTGAGTGTATTCGCCAGAGATTCCGACGTGCTTATTGAATGCTCCGATTGGAAAATAATCAAGCCGAACCCCCAGCTCGTGATCAAAAATATACACAGGGCTGGAGACCAACGGAATTTCTTTGGTATTATAAACATCGACGGCCAAAGTTTTTACAGAAATTAAAATAAAAATGATATGTAATATTTTTTTCACTATTCTTCCTTGAATTGCAGTTCAGTCTCTGATTTTTTAATGAAATTATAACTTAAAACCAGGCCCACAGATAAATTTGGCTGAATCGACGATTGTAAAAAAACCATATAGCGAGTGTCTAATTTTAAATTAAATCCTTCTTGACCAATGAATCGCGAACTGAAACCAAACTGAAAAAAATTAACTTGTGAATTTTTTTTAAAATGTCCTTGTCCACCGCCTAAAATAAATGACAAATCACCATATTTAATCTGAGTCCGTCGGTAAACATGCTTCATATATATCGGCGTATAGACAAGATTCGTTGAATAGATCGACTCTAATGTGTCTGAGGTTTCTGGCAATGCGCCAAACTCTGTGACGAGTCGCTCCTCAAGACCGGTACTGATGGCTTGTGATTGACCCACATTGAAAATTTCCCAAGCTAAATAATCATTAAAATAATTTTGATAATTCAAACCGAATATTTGAAAATGATTAAAATGATCCAAGGGCAAATATGAAAAATAAACGCCCAGTTCTTTGTTTAAAACATACGGGCGAACAGTGATTGCAACAATTTTTGGTTTTTCTTCGTCTGACAAGCTCAACTCATCCGAATAGCAAGCACCTTGCATTAATATTGCCATCAAGAATACAAATATTTTCATACGTTAAGAATAGCACTGCGTAATCTATGAATGCGTTAAATACCTAAACTAATTTCAGTAATCTAGACTTTGGGAGTATGCTCTTAATCAGCGAATTCAGATAGACTGTTTGCATGCTTAAATGTTTTCTATTCATCATTTTATTTTCGATAGGATTATTTTCAGAAGAAGTTATCAAGAAAAATTTAAACCTTGATGATATTTCAATTAATGGCGAGCTTTTAAGTGATGCCCGACTGAGTTTGATCAAACGAAAAAAAGAAGAACTTAAAAATCGAGTTCGATTTAGGACTCAGTACCGAGAAGAAATTTTACAAGAGTACACTGTACCTTAACAAAGCCTTAATTTGTACTGATCGCTACGTCATTGTATTTTTCTTCAGATAAAACATCCATCGTTTGAACAAGATATTTGTACATCACACCTGATTCTGAGTTTATAATAATTTCTTTAATATCAGGATACTGATTTTTAGATTTCTGCAAAATACTTTTAAAAGCTTCACGATCCAATGATGAATTCACATACGGAATAGTTGTCACGACTTTGTTTGCAATTAATTCTAAATCATTTTTTTTAATTTTTACGCTGATCTCAATTTTTTCTTTATCGGGCTTCTGCTGCAGGTTCGGATTGACAGCATTGGGGTCAGAGGGTGGCGTAATGCTTGAGTTTGTCGAAATGACTGTGACATTTTGCCACACAGCTGTAATTAATAAAAAACAAATCAAAGTTGAAAGTAAATCAATATACGGAACTAAATTTAATTCGGCATTAGCACTTTTTTTTCCGCCGCCACCGCCGCCGCCAGCCAGTAGGGTTTATCCATCTTTGTAAATTTGCTGCGATTTGATAATATGAAATTTAATGTTCGAACAGCGACTTCGTGAATATCATCCACTGTTTCGGTGGCTCGAGTCTGAATATAACCAAACAAAGCCAGTAACGGAATCGCAACAAATAATCCAAACGCCGTACAATTCATTGCTAAAGAAATCGAACTTGATAACATCGCAGCCTTTTGATCTGGACTGACGCCCGCAACAGCTTTGAAGGCACCGATCAAACCGGCAATCGTACCCAGCAGGCCAATCAGTGTTGCTAAATTTGATGTTAACGCTAATAAACTTGTTCTTTTTTCAAGTTTCGGAATTTCGCGAAGAGCAACAGCATCCATCGCCGTTTGCACTTCTTCGGCAGATTTATTGTTGGCGACAGCGATCAAGCCTTCTTTCACAATTTCAGTCAGCGGATTTTCCGTCTGCATACAGACCTGAATAGCACCTTGAAGATTGCCTTTAAGAATTTGTGCAAATACACGATTCATAAATGCATCTTTGTCTAAAGATGCTGCCGACTGAACATAAATCAATCTTTCAACGGCGATGGCCATTCCGACCACTGATGTTAATAAAATTGACCACATAAAAAGCGGCTCGTGTTTAAAATTTTCAATAATCGACTTTAGAATTTCCACAAAGTACCTCGATACGAAATTGACTCAAAAAAATATTTAGCTGAATCCCAGTTTAATATATCTCAAATTAAAACACTCTTCGTCAGATTGTGGCATACGAATAGAATTTTATATTTTTTTATAGTCTTTAGTCTGTTTCAAATTAGACAAGAACGATTTGATAGAGTTTGTAAAAGTTAAGTCATAATAATCTCAAAAAGAAACACTGTCCGCAAATTTAAAGGATTGCGACTAAAATTTATTCAAAAAAAGGGTTTAGAAATTAAGACCTTCGGCCGATATAGATTACGGGGGACTTTTGAAACAAAAACGTTTTGTATTAAACTATTTTCCAATATTTTTAATATTATTGCTGTTTACATTCTCGTTTCAGAATTGCGGCAAAATCAATGTTGACCCCATTAAATTTTCGTCTCAATCAACCGTCGGGATGGAACTTGATATGAAGCCTCCGACGACTCAAAAATGGAATCGTCGTTATGTCTTTTTTATTGATATGTCGTATTCAATGGTTTCCGGCCCCTGCCCGTTTGATGTCGATGTTTCTAATTCGATTCATGGTTTTGATCAAAGCTATACAGATTTTGATCCGAACTTTCCCGAAGATTCAAACTTTAATGATTCACGCTATCGAGTTTCAGACTGTTCTGTCGATACATCGTTACCATTTGGATCAATGACTTTAGATTACAAAAACCCTGCAAATCCTGTTGGATTGCCAAATCACAAAACTTACAAAGGTTCGGATTTCGCAGGAAATCGATTTGCTGTTTTAAATACGTGGATCGGACAAATGCGCAACAGTCACAATCCAGAATTTCTTGAACGAACACAAATTCTGATTATACCGACCGCTTCAGGCGCTGCCTTTAATCGTCTTCTGATTAATTATCCTTTAAAAAATTTAGCCTTCTTATCATTGATAGATCCTAAACTTGATGAAGGATTGATTTATCTAAAAAATATTCACGACACACAAAAGCTGGCTGTCATCACACCGCCAGACCAAAGATTCTTAGACGATCCAAACTTAGATAAAAATAAAATGGGCACGTCCAGCTATCAATATGCAATGACAAATAGCTTTCCGCTGATTGATAAAGAAATGGAAAAACTGGCGCTGTCTGGCGAACTGACTCAAACATCATTTAAAATTATTGCCTTTGCAGATCAGCGTGTGAATCCTGTTCAAGAGCAATTCACAAAAGCACTTGAGCCCGCTGTATTTTCAGACTGCGCACTTTGCCAAACTGAACTGCAAGAAGCTTGGGGAACATCAAATTATTCAAACCTGGTTGATGCAGATTTAAAACTGTCGCTGATTCAAGGCCTGACAAAATATTATGGCGCTGGATTAGTTGAAACTGAATTTTTACATTTAACAAATAATTCTCCGATTGATCCGATTGTGTTTAAATCTGTTGATACACTCACTCAGCAATCCAGAACTGGCGATGAGTTTCCGAAAAACCAAATCAACGTGATTGATTATCTTCATTCTAAATCCATCGAAAGAAATGTCTCTTCTCAAATTATACTTTTGCCAAATGCAACGGCGCCTTACCGAATTGCGAACGTCAACACAGGTGTGACGACTTTCAAAATTACAAACGTATTTATTTTAAATATGAATTACAAATTGGACAACAATGGCAACCCACATATCGATACTGATGGCGACGGTGTCCCTGATGATTTAGAAATTCTCAGAGGACTTGATCCAATGAATCCACGTTCAAATGGATACTGCTTAGACTCGATTAATATCGAACCAACACTGAAACGTCGTTGCGAAGCTTTAGCTCAAGCTCGTCTTTGCGATCCAAAACTTGATTCCGATGGTGACGGTCTGAACGAATGCGATGAAATGACAATTGGCACAGACCCTTACGATTTTGATACCGATGGTGATGGTATTCCAGATATTTTGGAAGTCTTAAATGGCAGTAATCCCCTTGTTGACGATAATAAAACAGATTCGAATTCAGACGGATTATCCGACATGATCAACTTTACGATGGGGCTGTCTCCGTTGCAAAAACCGCAATACATAAATCCACTGAATTTAATTAAAATTTCACTTAAATTTTTAGCACCCAATTTTGTGAACGATGCAAATATCGGACGTGTTCGCGTTGATCGTCTTGATTTAGGCATCGACAATTTTCCAATGATAAAAACAATGGCTGCAGTACCCAGAATTTTGGTCCCAGATAATTATTATTTAAGAAGCGGTGCACGCGGATTTAACCCCTCAACATCAAAGGTCAATTCGCGACAATCTTTAATTCGACCTATCTTAAAACCGAATACAAATAACCTGGTTGCTCTTTTAAGAATTATTGATCCCGACGAGCCTCAGAAAGTTTACTGGGAGATCCTTGATTCTGAAGTTAGCGTTTTGCAAGCACAGACAAATTTAGGAAAAATAAATATTTCTGATTTTTTCCAAATGAAAGTCGTTGATCGCGTGCGAGTCGACAAATGATTTATAAAAATAATATTGCCATCTTTTTTATAATCTCATCAATTTTCATGCTAATTCCATTTCAGAATTGCAGCAAAGTTGCGATCACTGCATTGCCCAGTCAAGCCGAAGTTTTACCTGTTGCCAAGCCAAACGTAACAGCGCAATCGTGTGTAAACGCAAAATCATTACAACCTGAAAAAACAAAATTTGTTTTTATTATTGATCTTAGCCGTTCAAATTTGGGCGAATTTTTCAAAGATGATTTACTGTTTAATGGACGTCTGACAACGGGTCAGCGCTATAGTTTTTTTTCATCTGAACTAGGTACAGATCCTGATGGCAAACGATTCGATGCGCTAAAGGATTTTGTTTCAACATGCGGAAACCGAGACCTGAATACAGAATACTCTGTTATCGGTTTTTCAGATCTGGCCGGAAACATTCAAACCAATGGACAATCAAAAACATTGATCTGCCAACCCAGTTTTTATAGTGGCACAACAGCAATTCAAAAAATTGACGAAATGCAACTGCTGGCAAATACGGAACGAACAATTTATGAACGTTTTAAAAAACCGACAACACCTTATTCAAGTTCTGTCGTTGCACCGTTGTTATCGAAACAAACCAATTATGTCGCAGCGACGGACTGCTTAAGTCAAACGATAGAGAATGACCTGATGTCGGCAAGTTCCGCTGTTAATTATCAAGTATTTTTTGTTTCAGATGGTGCAGCTGTCGCCGATTCAACAGGATGTGAAAGCACTTCCGTTATTGACAAGGTGAAATGTTATACCGATCTTATGGATGCAAAACTGAATTACACGATGAAGTTATCGTCTGCACTTTCAAAAAATATTCGTATCCATTCAATTTATTATTCTAAATCTGGAAACCGCGATACCAATATTGAAAACTATATGAAATATCTTTCCATTGTCGGACAAACCAACGAACCCATCAATCTTGGAAACATGTCGAATGCCACCAGCGGTTCTCAGAATCCATTCTGTAAATTATTGTCTGTTGATCGGTCACTTGTTTACAAAACAAATTCAATAGTAGCTGTAAATTTAAATCGAATCCAAATCGGCACGCGAATGATGTTAGACTCTGATGCCGACGGAATTACTGACGAGGATGAAAAAAATATTTTTCATAGCGACCCGTTGAATCCACGATCTATGGTGCCGGGCGTGCTTGATGGTATTTGCAAAATTTTAGGCGGTCGCGAAAAGTGTATCGAAGAAAAATCAAAAATCACATGCAATGCACAGCTGATCAATCAATTCAATATGTCTGACTGCGATGTTAAAATTTTAAAACTTGATCAATACGCGACGAATCCAAATCTGGCAGGAATTGATTCTGATAATGATGGGATTCCTGACTATATTGAAATTTTAAAAGGTTTAAATCCGCTATCTACAGATTCAAATACTGACATTGATGGTGATGGACTGACTAATGCTGAGGAACTGTCGCTGGGTCTTGACCCTTTCTTTCCGGATAAAAATACGTTGCCGCCATTCGTATTCAGCTCAACATTTACAGATACAATTTCAGGTTGCGATAATGGCGGTTGGACATATCATCTGGATTCAATAATGACAACTGTTGGCCCTAATCAAGTCATGATGTATTTTAAAACGATTTCGCAAAATTCGATCAATGAATCTGAATTCAGAATGCACACTTTAAATTTTGAATTCATTCAGGATACTAAAAATAAAAATCAATTCTTGCCGACAGCGGCTACGCCGTTGATCCAGCCGAGTGATTTTATTGTTGTTGAAAAAAAGGTTTCAACGCCATGAAAATAAATTTGGCTTCTTCACGCAAAATTATTCTTATTCTGACATTAGGTTTTTTGCCCGTGATCGTATTTTTTCAAAACTGCAGCAAGGTCAATCTGCAAAGTTCACAGGCTGCTGTGGGTTTAGTTAATTTAAAAACGGCGACTTCACAAATCTGTCTGCCTGACAACTTCACATTGGAATCTTTTTTTGTGACCAATTTAAATATGAAGTCTTCTCGGACTGGCCTTAGCCCAGATACTGATGGTGACGGACTGACTGATGCCGAAGAAATTATTTTAGGTTCAGATCCTTATCGACGCCGCTCGGGTGGATTTGTTTTAGACTCTATTTGTAAAGATGTCGATTACGGGCCTCAATGTGCAAATTTTAATTTACAATGTGATCTGACTGAAAATGCGATGGGCCTGAATGAATGTGATCTATTAGCTTTGCAAATCTCAAAACCAACATCACTGGGTGGTGGTCTTGATTCTGACAAAGACGGAATTCCAGATTATCTTGAAGTTCGCTTTCATTCTTTTCCGAATATCAATGATTCTTTGAATGATCTGGATCTGGATCAAGTGAATACAATGTCAGAAATTGAACAAGGCACCAGCGTTCAAGAAAACAATAATTTAATTCAGCCCAACGACAAAGTTCAAATCATAAAAACCAAACAGACATCGTCAGATTGCAGCGGAGAAATGTGGACAATCGAAGTTAAAAATTTACCCACAATTGTGACCGGTGAATTTACAGACTTGCCTGACAATGTGATTCCTAGCTGGGGTGACAGATTCAGTCACTTGAACAACGAAAATATAATTCAAACCACATTAAAAATAAAATCTATTTCTGGACCAACGATTCCATCAAGAACATATACTGCTTATAAAAAAGTTGATATTGATGTTGCTAATAAAAATAAACAAATTAATCTTAATTTTATACTGAATGATTATTTTTCAGGGGAAGTTGAACAATGAGAAATTTTTTATTTCAGCATTTTTTTATTTTAACAGTCATTAGCGCAATCTGTGCAACAACTCAGGCTTTCGATTTTCCCGATAATGATCTTTTTCGCCGAAATAAAAACAGTTCGGTTCAAGATAATTTTTGCCCGCGACTTGAGGGCAGTTATCCTAAAAATTGTTGTCCGTACAATCAAAAAACGGCCATCAGTTGTTATTATTATAAAACCAGTTCAACACTCATCGGCAGTAATTCTCAGGCTACCAGCTGTATTGCCGGAGTCGATACGGCAGTCAATTGTTGTCAACGAAGCAGTCGTTCTTGTTTTGGCAATTTGGTCGAAAAGAAATTTATTCAACGCCAAATGCGACGCGATTATAATAATGAAAAAACATGTGGATTCGAAACTTGCCCGTTCCCAGATTATTGGAAAAAAAATCCTGGTATAGGTCCTCTGGTTTCAAGAGAAAAAAAACCAGTCGATCTCTGTGAAGACGTTGCCGCAAATAATAAGTGTTCAGCAAATTTACCAGACTGCAGCAGCTTCTCGGCGTGTCCTGCACCTGTACCTGATCCGTCGCCTGCTCCAGGTCCTGCTCCAGGTCCCGCTCCAGGTCCCGCTCCAGGTCCCGCTCCAGGTCCCGCTCCAGGTCCCGCTCCAGGTCCCGCTCCAGGTCCCGCTCCAGGTCCCGCTCCAGCACCGGCTCCCGCGCCATCTCCAGAACCTGCCCCAGCTCCGGCACCTGAGCCCGCGCCATCTCCAGAACCTGCCCCAGCTCCGGCACCTGAGCCCGCACCGGCTCCAGCACCTGAACCTGCTCCGCCAAGCGCTGATCCAACGCCACCAGGATAATTCATATTGTGGGTTTGATTTTGTTGAAATTATTTTCGATTGAAATGCGGCGGACTCTGCATGTCTGCTCCGTCAACCCACCAAGATTCGGACCATCCACCGTAACCGGCCCATAATTTAAGATCAAAACCAGTTGTGTGATTTTGATTTTTCCCTGAAATAACATAGGCCGTGATTGCGGATTCATTATTAATCCAATTTAATGATTCATTTTTTTTCAAACGCTCCGGTAGCGCATTCATTTTTAGAAAATAAACTTCACCTGTTCCAAAAACTTTTCCTTGGCCTTTTTGATTATAACAAAACGCAGTGCCCTCGTCAGCGCCAATCCCATGCAGATTTTGAAACGAAGTCATCGGATATCGATTATACAAAGCTTTTGCTAAAAACCCGACAAGCCGTCCTTCGCGCTGACGCTGTGAAAAATGAGTCTCTGTGATCACATTTTTCATAAACTCAGGAACTAAAACCTGATTATCCAAATCCACAAAATCGGCTGTTGGGTTTTGTAAAACATCCGAAGCCGTCACCAAATTGCTCTCAGGGTTCGGAGACTCAAATCGAGCCGCAAAATCAATTCCCGCCATCAAAGCCATTCCTGCACTCGTCCCCGCAACAGGTATTTTTTTTTCAAGAATCATTTTGTTGACCGCTGCGGCCAATTTCGATTTTTTAAACCAATCAATATACAATGACTGATCACCACCTGCGAAAAAAATAAGTTCCGACTTTAAAATAATAGCTTCAACTTCAGGTCGATTCGCATCCTGTGCACTTTCGATCACAATTGTTTTTACCGAATTCACATGTGCAAATCCTAAATGGTCCTCGTCGTCATACAACCACGATTCGTAACCACCGCGCGCGCCATCAGCACGTATGATAACGACATCGCCACCATGACTTGCGTTTAACAAAGCCTTCCACCCGTCAGCCCAATCATTATCCGAACCACCACCTGCCAAACAAATCAGTTGGTGCGTTTGAGTCAGTTGATCTGTTTGATTTCCGGTGCTATATATTTGCAAAGCTTGGCTGAATTGAAAATTAAAAAAAATTGTAGAAAATAAAAAAAATGTCAGCGTTGGTTGGTATCGAATCATCACCAGAAAAGTAACATATCTGGCATTATTAGACTTAATTTATTTTTGCAGCTATGTAACAAGTGCACGACGATTAAAGTTTATACTGTAAAATACTTTGACAAAAAGGGCCCACAAAATTGAAAACAAAAATCTACCAATACAACAAATGCAGCACGTGTGTAAAAGCCCTCAAATATCTGGATTCAAAAAAAATATCCTACGAATCTGTACCGATCGTTGAACAGCCGCCGACAGTTGCCGAGCTGAAAAAAATGTTGGTTTATTTAAAAAATCGCGGTGGTACTTTTAGAAATTTATTTAATACTTCGGGTGTTCAATACCGCGAACTGAAAATCGCAGACAAAATTAAAGCCGGCTTAACTGAATCAGAATCTTTGTTACTGCTTTCAAAAAATGGGAAACTGATTAAGCGGCCGTTTTTGTTAACTGGGGATAATGGGGCTGTTGGGTTTGATGAAAAAGTTTGGGAATTAGTTTTGAACTAGATACGCATCTAGTTTCAATCTGACTATAATTCGCAAACATTGCAAACAGTCGATACGACGAGTTTAGAACTTGTTGCTGCGAATCAAACTTGGCTCATTTGTTTATCTCAGTTAAACTTACTTTATGAATTTGCAACCGAATATAACTGGCCCTCGATTTTCGCTTCGCCCTTTAATCGAGAATGACTATGACGCTTTATTTATGGCCGCGTCGGATCCGAAAATTTGGGAAGTTCATCCCATACCTGATCGATATTTACCTGAAACTTTTAAATTATATTTTAAGGGCCTGATCGAATCCAAAGGCGCCCTCGCCGTGATCGACTTAGAGAGTTCAGAGATTGTTGGAACATCCAGTTTTTATGATTATCGGCCGGAAGAAAAAAGTGTTATCATAGGCTACACTTTTCTGACACGAAAATATTGGGGTGGAACTTTTAATCGCGAGCTCAAAAAAATAATGATGGATTACGCCTTTCAATATGTCGACTCGTGCATTTTTCACGTCGGTGAAAATAATATTCGCTCAAGAAATGCCATGAGTAAAATTGGCGGCGTGCTTTACGAACATTTCGAAAAAATGGGATTTCGTGGAATACTTTACAAAAATGTTGCTTTTAAAATCGAAAAAAAGAATTATTCGCTTTGAGTTTAATTATTAAAAACCCATTCACCAATAGAAAGCAAATAGAGTCATGACTCAAAATATTTCTGGCACTTACAAATTAAAAGACTACGGTTATACATCTAAAAAGGATGGCAGCTTTAAGCCGATTTCAGATTTTTATACGGGCACAATACACTATTCAGAAACAGGTTTTATGAGCGTCATTGTACGATTTGCTGAAGCGGTTACAGACTTTTCAGAGATTGTGTCGTACTCGGGCAGCTATAAAGTT
>CANBND010000050.1 GCA_947370945.1 Pseudobdellovibrionaceae bacterium
TACCTGTATCAAAAACTTTTTCTGTCGTCATTTTTTCTCAATTCAATTTTTCTTTTTGTGTATTCTATAAAATATTTGCTGCAAGTTCCGCAAGAGCCGAACGTTCACCTTTTGTTAACGTCACATGCGCTGCAATTTCTTGGCCCTTAAATCTTTCAACCGCATGAGTTAATCCTGAGTTTGCAGAATCCACATAGGGATTATCAATCTGATAAACGTCTCCGGTAAGAACAATTTTTGTTCCGCCTCCAGCGCGAGTCACAATGGTTTTAATTTCGTGAGGAGTTAAATTTTGCGCCTCATCCACAATAAGATATTGCTTCGGAATACTACGACCACGAATATAAGTTAATGGCTCAATATTTAACATGCCTTGATTAATTAATTCTTGTGCGCGTCCTGAAGCTTTTTTATCTGATCCCATTAAAAATTCGACGTTATCAAAAATAGGCTGCATCCACGGATTTAATTTTTGCTCGATATCACCTGGCAAATAACCAATATCACGACCCATCGGAAAAATCGGACGCGATACTAATAATTTTTGATATTTCCCTTCGTCCAAAGTTTTAAATAATCCTGCAGCAATCGCCAATAATGTTTTACCAGTTCCGGCCTTACCAACCAGCGATACCATTTTGATATCGTCATTTAATAATGCATCCAATGCAAAACTTTGCTCGACATTGCGTGCATGGATTCCCCAAATGCTATCCGGAGGATTCAATAACGGTACAACTGCTTTTTCAGTCGCCGAATATCTGCCGATCGCAGAATGATTTGGATTCGATTTGTCTTTTAAAATAACATATTGATTGATGTACATCTTGTGATCGACAACAACTTTTTTCTCTTTATGAAAAGCATCAATCGCCGCTGGTGAAACTTCGACTTCCAGATAACCTTCATACATGTCTTCTTGATTGAAATCTGAATTGTCATAATCTGTTGCGAATACGCCGTAAACGTCAGCTTTGATACGCAAATTAATATCTTTTGAAATCAATTCGACTTTTGTGCGCGGATGTTGTTTTTGTAATGCCAGCGCCGTTGATAAAATACGATTGTCAGCTTTTGCTAAATCAAGATCTCCACCGACACCGCCGAAGCTCATGTCTGTGTTGATGTAAACATACGTTTCGTGATTATCAATTTGCACACCATTCGCAAGGCTGCCCTTGCCACGAAGGACGTCAACGAAACGACTGAATTGACGTGCATTTCGGCCGTTTTCACCTTGGTCACGTTTAAATTTATCGACTTCTTCGATCACCGCGAATGGAATATGTAAATCTGCATCGCCAAATTTTAATAATGCGAACGCATCAAATAAAATAACATTTGTATCTAAAACAACTTTTCTGCGTTTAGTTTTTGCCGGAGTGCCTGATGAAGTGTTTGCCAATGGAATCCCCCTTGTTGTTGTTTAATTTTACCGATATTTCTATTCAGAAATACAGGCTTATTAAATTCGACAACACAGGGTGATTTTTGTCACTCTTTATGATGTGATTTTTTAAGATTAAATATTTTAACTGTTACGAGTTACGGGTAACCATTAAATCACCAGTGTCTTTTCGCAAACCATCGCTGGCTGATTCGATAAATTTAACAAAATGCTGAAGCGCAACATCAGTCGCGGCACCCTTTAAAAATTCAGTGCCGTGTCTGACGAAACCGCTTTTGTCATCTTCGGTGGCATGCTTTACGCTAACTTGAATCGGAAAGTAAGTTTTTTGATTTAAATACACGCGCATTAAAATTTCTTCGCCGACTTTGAATTGACCTGAGTTTTTTTCGATTTCAAAAGAAATACCTTCTTCTGAAATATCAAAAAGTCCGACTTTTAATAAACCCTTTTCCGGCAATACGATCATTGCACTCATGAATTCAGATAAAATTGTACGCTTCACTTGACGACGTTCATGAAAAAGTAGTTTTTTCTTTTCAGATTCAAAATCTAAAACCTCTGGCTTTGATTCAGAGACGTATTCGAACATATTATTTTTTGCTAACGTTTTCAGGTGTGGTACTAAATCAATCACTTTACTCATATTTAAGCCCCCGCTATAGAAAGCATATCGGTTGATTTTTGTCTTAACTTGAGATCTAAATAAGTCTCGAAATGAAACGTTTCTATATCGCCTTAGGCCTTAGTCTGCTTTTTCATCTGATTCAGTACACTGTCGTGAATCTGGCGCCCAATTTAAATTTATTATCGCAAAAAAACGAAACAGTTGTGGATATCATTGAAACGCCACATACAGATTCACCGAAATTCAAAGAAAAACAAATCGTGCCGTTACCCAAAGTCAAAAGCGTCACAAACCAAGACCCTGCAAAATTTTTCTCTGACGAAGATCAACGTGTTGAAAAAGAAACTGCGACAAAAAATTTGGGTATCACAAAAAATCAAAATAAAATTCAAAATCCAGAGAAACAAAAAACAGAAAAAAATACCACTCAGGGCGACGAACCTGAATTTGCCAAAGCAGTTAGGCAATCCGCAGAAATTTCTGCACCGTCGGCTTTAGAGTTTGCCTTACCCAAAGATATCGCAGAAGGCAGCGCTACAAATTTAAATACAGATGCGCACATTTATGCATCTTTTTATAATCGAGTGACTGAATTATTTTATATTCGATGGGCCCAACGTCTGGACGCCATCTGGGACCGCTTACCTGATGAAACTAAAAAAAATTTAAGTGGTCGAGTTTGGGCCACCGACATCGAAGTCTGGTTAAAGTCAGACGGCGAATATTATAAAAGCATGATCATGAAACCGTGTGGTTTTCAAAATTTTGACAACGCAGCCGTTTTTGCGTTTCAAAATGCAAAATTTTTTCCGAATCCACCAAGGGCCAAAGTCGAGCCCGATGGTTTTGTTCGCCTTAGGTACAGAATTGCTGTTCACGTCAGGTAATTTTTTTTAAAGTGAGCAATTACATTATAAAATAAACGAATGAAAAATATTTTATTTATTTTGATTTCCCTATTAAACTTCAAAGTTTTTGCACTGATGACCGAAGTCGGAGCTTCGTACAGTTATTCAAAAAAAACATTCAATGAAACAAATTTTTATCAAACCGATTCGAAATCAGTTTCATTGTCGCTGTATTTTTTAGAAAAGTTTGCCCTTGAATTTTCGTATGCCGATCAGTTTTACGAATCCCAAGAATCTGATTCGACATCAACGCGTACGGTTCAGCAATCATCAAAAATTTATGGGACTGATTTAATTTATGTCATCACCGATCAGCACAGTTTGTTTCAGCCGTATGTAAAATTAGGTGGCGCCTACATCGCTAAGAAAAAACAAGTTAAATATGTGAATGCGGATGTAATTAATATTCCCACCAAAGACGGCTTAGCACCCAGCTACGGCATCGGTTTAAAATACAAATTATCAGAAAAATTTTCAGTTAAAGTCGGTTACGATTTATGGAAAACTCCACTGGATGACGGCACAACCTCTGACGATGCGTCATTCAAAGTTGGCCTTTCGTGGTATCTGTAACTTATGAAAAAAATATTTTTTTTAAGTTCTGTTTTTTTTATGTCCAGTTGCCAAATTGGTTATTATATCAGTTCAGCGCACAACCAATTCAGCATGATGAACACACGTGTTTCAATCACCGAAGCTTTTCAAAGTCCTAATCTGAATGAGACTCAAAAAAATAAAATTTTATTATCGCAAAAAGCACGCGTGTTTGCTTTCGAGAAATTAAAGTTAAAAAAAACTGAAAATTATAATACTTTTATTGATTTAAAACGACCTTATGTCACATGGGTTGTCCATGCTGCAGAAAAATGGCAAATGAAAAACTACGAATGGAAATACCCCATCATCGGCGCCATGCCGTACAAAGGTTTTTTCAACGAAGCTGATGCAAAACTGGAAGCTGATGAATTGTTAAAAAATGGTTTTGATACGTACGTTCGCGGGGTTTCGGCCTATTCAACATTAGGCTGGTTTACGGATTCATTATTGTCATCGATGTTACGTTACAAAGATCACGATTTAGTAAACACAATTATCCACGAAATTACCCACACCACAATTTATGTGAAAAATAATTCTGATTTCAATGAACGCTTGGCTGTTTTTATCGGTGGCAAAGGCAGTGAAATGTTTTACAAAGAACTTGAGGGCGAAAATTCACCGACACTTAAATTAATTTCTGAAGAAAACGAAGACGATAAATTATTTTCTGAATTCATCACCAAAGAATTAAAGGATCTTGAAAAATGGTACATCGACAACCCGCAAGCCGCTACCGCCAAAGATGAAACTGCACGAACTGCGCGTTTAAATTTGATCCATACAAATTTCGAAACTCAGTTGGCTCCCCGACTGAAAACCAACAGTTATCAAAAATTCACCAAAGAAAAAATGAACAACGCCCGCATGGGTTTATACAAAACCTATATGCAAGGCCTGAACGATTTCGAAGATGCGTATAAACGCCACGGCAGTGATTTATTAAAATTTATTGATGTGATTAAAGGGCTTGAAGATTCGAAAGATCCTGAACGGGATTTACGGGTTATTTAAAAAACCTCTGTTAACGTGTATTTACACGTTAACAGAGGTTTTTATTTTACTTGAAAAAACCTCTGTTAACGTGTATTTGTAGTTTAACAGAGGTGCCTATGTTCTACGGTCGAAACCAAGAAATTCGTCAACTGACAGACTTAACCCAAAAGCAAACAGCCAGTCTTGTTGCGATATCAGGCAGACGCCGTATTGGAAAAAGCACGCTGGTGCATGAATATGCAAACCAATTCAGTCACTTTGTCGAGGTCGCAGGCCTTGCGCCGGCACTGGAATCGTCGATTACTGATCGCAAATTATCGCAACTTCAGAATTTCTCAGCGCATATCGCAAAACAATTCAAAAGCACGCGTGTCAGTTTTGAAAACTGGACGGATGCTTTTGATTACCTTGCTGAAAAATCTGAAAAGAAATCAATTCTTATTTTTCTTGATGAAGTTTCATGGATGTCTGATGGCGATCCCCTGTGGGCCTCGAAATTAAAAAACGCTTGGGATCTAAAATTTAAAAAAAATCCCAAATTGATTCTGATCGTGTGTGGTTCAATTTCAACATGGATTCAAAAAAATATTATCCACAGCACAAATTTTGTAGGTCGAATTTCTTTGCATATTCAATTGAACGAACTGTATCTGAACGAATCCGCCCAATTCTGGAAATCTAAATCAAATAAAATATCGACCTATGAAAAACTAAGAACCCTGTGTATCACCGGAGGCGTCCCAAAATACCTCGAAGAATGCACATCGCCGCAAACTTCAGAAAATAAACTGATGGATCTTTGCTTTAACAAAAATGGTTTTTTAAATAGCGAATTCGATAAAATATTTACTGATATTTTTGGCGCCAAACGAAAATCTCTTGAAAAAATTGTACGCCAATGTCTGGTTCAAAAAATGACCCCGATTGAACTGGCTAAATCTTTAAAAACGGAACAAAACAGCGATTTCTCAGAAAATTTGCAAATTCTTGAAGACGCAGGTTTTATTGCCAGAGATTACCTGTACAAAATTAATACTCATAAAGCTCGCATCAGCCGCATCCGATTAAAAGACAATTACCTACGATTTTATTTAAAATACATCGAACCCGAAAAAAAGAATAAAATTCAAAAAATCAAAAAATTTTCTGATCTAAAAGGTTTCGATACCTTGTTGGGTTTACAATTTGAAAATTTAATTTTTAATAATCTTGAACAGCTGATTCAAATTTTAGATATAAAAGCCTCGGATATTAAAACAGCATCGCCGTACATTCAAAAAAAGTTACCCCGGAATAAAGGCGGCTGCCAAATTGATTTACTGATTCAATGCCAAAATAATTCATTTTATCTATGCGAAATTAAAAGCGGCCAAATGCTTGATCGACAAATTATTTCTGAAGTGCAAAAAAAATCCGACGTCATTACATTGCCGCGCAGATCATCGATTCGAACTGTATTAATTTATGCGGGAGAACTGTACCCGCCCCACAAAGACGAAATAGAACAGGGCTTTCATCGCTTGGTGCATTTAGATGATTTTCTACGAATCAGGTCTTAATCAACGAGGATCGTTTAAAAACTGCAATTTGAGAATTTAGATCAATAATACGTGTATAATTAGACTTGATATGTTTAATAATACATGTATAATTAAACATATATGTATAGAAAAGCAGCCGAAAATTTAAAAAATTGGTTTCACAAAAAAGACCGCAAACCTCTGATTTTACGCGGAGCCAGGCAGGTTGGTAAATCGACATTAGTTCGAAATTTTGCTAAAGAAAATAATTTGGATCTGATTGAATTTAATTTTGAAAATTTTAAATTTAATTCTAAAAATTTATCGGATGATAATTTTAATCTGCAATTTTTAATTCAAGAAATCGAAGACATCAAAAACAAAAAAATAAATAAAAATACCTTAATTTTTTTTGATGAAATCCAAGAGTCTCCGATACTGTTAAAAAAAATTAGGTATTTTTATGAGGAACAGCCGCAGATCGCAGTCATTTGCGCCGGATCACTTTTAGAATTTTCAGTCAGCGATGAAAATTTTTCTTTCCCCGTAGGTCGTATTGAATTTTATCATCTGGGGCCTATGACTTTTGATGAATTTTTAATCGCCTTAGGGCAGACAGCACTGTCTGAATGTTTAAACTCAGCAGCCTACAAAGATCATCTTCATCAAAAAATGATCGAACACTTGCATTTGTATTATTATATCGGTGGCATGCCTAAATCAATCCAAACTTATTTAGATACAAAATCATTAATTGATGTTCGGCAAATTCAGCAAAATTTAATTCAAAGTTACAGTTTGGATTTTCCAAAATACGGAAAAAAAATAAACGTTGATAGACTTTCAAATGTGTTCCGAAAAGTCAGTGTCATCATCGGAAAAAAAGTCATCTATCAGCATATCGATTCTGAATCTAAAACACGTGAAATCAGAAAATCTTTAGAATTATTAATCAAAGCCAAACTGGTATCACCCTGCTATCATACCGAAGCCGCTGCCTCTGGCACCTTAGAAAATCAACACGACGACAGTATTTTTAAAATTTATTTTTTAGATATCGGTTTGTTAAATTCTGTATTAGATACGACGTGGTCTGATATCACAAAAAATTATGACGATTTATTTATCATCAAAGGTTTTATGGCTGAACAATTTGTTGCGCAGCATTTGCAATACATCAACTCACCAAATCTGGAGCCTGCTTTGTATTATTGGTTGCGTGATAAATCCACGGCGCGTGCTGAAGTCGATTTTGTGATTCAAAAAAATTCAGTCAAATACCCGATCGAAGTCAAAGCCGACAAAAGCGGTGGAATCAAATCGCTTTCATATTTTTGTTCCGAAAAAAAAGTATCCACTGCAATTAAAATGTCGTTAACGCCCTATTCAAAAATTTCAAAAGAAACAAAAATTTTAAAAAAAGGAAAATCAAAAGCAGTTCAATATGAACTGCTTAATTTGCCGATTTATTTTGTTGAATCTTTGCCAGGGTTTTTATGAAAAATGAAATGCTAAAGTTCTGCCATGAACATTAAGGACTGTATTTCCAAGGAGCGTATAACATTATTCCGGAAGAAAAATTTATCGGCAGTGGTAAATTGCTAAAAGTCAACTGCAGTGCATTTCCTGTTAATTTGTATAATAAATGCGTCGGCGATGATGTGCAAGTTCCACCAACTAATAAATTTTTAACAACGCCATTTGCATAATCATTAAATCCACAAGCTGGAGGACTTGCTGTATTTAATTCTGTCGCGCCAGCGGAAAGTCTTGGTTGCCAAATCTTTGACTTCACTGTTGTCACAAAACTTGATGCTCCTGCAGGAAGCGAAATAGTTGGACCCTGCGATAACGAACCCGAAACTACAAATATTCTATTGCTACTTACGTCATCAGCCGAAATATATGCATAACGATCACCAGAAATAATTATTTTACTAAAATTAACACTGTCAGTATAAGCATAAATCCCGTCGATGGCCGAGGGATTTGAAACAACCTTTCGAAATGTGCCGAACGCATAGCCGATACCTATCGCAGCACCAGATTGAGGCCCAACGGTTTCGGGTAAAAATATATTATCTGCTAAATAGTATTTATATGAACCCGTTGTTGACGTGCGACACTGAGTCGCAACATTTAATGAAAATGATGCGAACGTACAGACACCATAATTTCCCATGCGAGCCAAACCGTTAGCCGTCAAAGGCGTAATCAACAAAGAGAAATTTGAGTATGAAGCATTACTGGAATACCCCGTAGCATCATAACTGCCCCAAGACATCGTAAATGAAATGACTTCAGATGTATCAACAGTACCAGTACATGTTTGATTTTGACGATACCAATTATTATTTTGAACAACAGTATTTCCACTGATCGTCATCGTTTTAATATACGACCAGTTATCACCGTTTGCTCCACCTTCACAACCCGATGTCCATGTTCCGTCTAAAGTTCCAAGAATATACGCCGATCCACCAGTACCAATACCCGGAACAACAACGGTTGCCGTCGCTCCAGTTCCACCGCCTGATCCTCCACCCGCTGGCGAACCGCCACCGCCAGTACAACTTAATTGAATGAATGATGTTAATGTCAGAACTACAAGACTTACATTCGTGTTGTTAATTTTTTTCATGGTTTATTGTTCGACATTTTTTGCGAGAACTTAACTCAAGACATACTCAATAATTAAATATTGAGTATGTCTTGAGTTATCAACAAGGTCGACTTTAAATCCATAAACATCATGTGCCCGACCGACGGTGATTGTACTTTTTACGGACACAAGAGGAAAATGAATTCGGCAATTTTTAATATATTATTAAACACCAGCGGAGCTTTTGAAAAACAGCAAATTCAGAATCAGATACTTAATATTTACTGGTGATCAAAAAACGAATTAATTTTTTGAAGCAACACAGTATTCAGCAGCGATAAAAATCAAACGTATCAACAGGTCTGGGTTTTCAAATTATGAACGAAGACCTATGTGCCATGGGCATTAAATTCAAAATACAAGCCGAAAATAATACTGAAATTATTTTAAGCCTAAATGATTGATAGCTTTATTCTAATTTGCCGCCAAAAGCCTCACAAATTCGTGAAGCTTTTGCCACATCATTCGAATAGCTATTAATAATTACTTTATTATCTCTTAAATCAACGCCGTGCCCCGGATAAACATCAGATCTGATTTTTTCACAAACTTTATCTGCTGTTTGACTACTATCAAACACCCATGTTGCTACAACATCTGCCATCTCAATCTCCTTTTTAATAATTTTTATTTAAATTTAATCTGCTTTTTTAAATTGCTGAATTTTTTCTCCAATTATTTTTTTATCAAATTTTAGATCGTTAAAAATTTTTGAATATGATTTTTCAACAACAGTTGTTCCCAAAACTGTGTCATACATCCAAGTCAATTTTGGAAACTTATAAAAAAATAATCCGAATAATCCTGCGCCAACCACCGCTGCCTGAGCTTTCAATTGTTGATTTGCGATGCGGTCTGAAAAATTTCTTTCTTCTCTTTGAAACAAAGACATCACAATACCCACTGTGAATGTGAAGAGAAAAAACATTTGCCCTAAAATTGCTGACCACATCAATGACATGTGCGGGCGAATAAACTGAATCAGCATATTGGCTGGTTTGTGATTTTTTTTACTGACGACTTGGCGACCAAGCAAAATTTTTGAAATTGCATAGCCTCTGTAGTTCAAATAAAGCTGCAAACCAGTGAAAATACCTGTAAATAATATAGTTAACGATATATTTACTGTTTTGTTAACTGTTAAGCTCGAAAATAACTTCGCGGGTATCATTACAAATAAAATATCTGTCCACACGAATAATAAACCACTTAAAATTCTTTTTCCATCAGATACTAATTTAACATTTGAATTAACTTGCTGATTTTGATCCATTGGTATTCCTCTTAAGCTGCATGAGCTGTGCTTTGATTTTTTTTGTTGTTTTTAAAATATTGTTGTAAAATATCATTTGCTGTATTTATATTTTTTGAAACCTCCACAGCTTCCTCGTATTTTTCAGGTTGTGTCGTTTTAAATTGTTGGAATCGATCTGGATGAAATTGTTTCATTTTACTGCGATACTTGTTTTTAAGATCCTCTTCAGTCGCTGAAATATCCAAATCAAATATTTTAAATGCTGCACAAATCATATTTTGATTTGAATGTTGACCATCTTGTTCATGTTGACTGCTGTTTTCCTGACTATTGTTTGTGTTTTGATGATTTTGTTCTTCACGCTGCTTTTCTTCTTCGTAATAATAAAAGAATTCTTCTGCCGCTGCTTCTTGGTCAAATAATTCAAACAATAACTTCACGCTAAAGACTTTATCTTTCGCGACGAAGTAAGCACACGATACAGTTAAACTGAAACTGATAATGCTCGAAAGCCAGATAAACGGCACGAACGCAGATATGATTCCTCCAAGGATCAAACCAATCACTCCGCCCAGACCTGCTGACAACAAAACTGAATAACACATTTTAAATTTTCTTTTTTGTTGCTGGCTCGTGTAAAGACCCGCAGCTAATAATATACTGACAGGAATTACAATGCCAATTAAAACGACCAACGCTGACAACCAAAAACCACTGACCAATGGCCATAAAAATTTACATACCGGTGAACTAATAAAAATAAATGCAACACCTAAAATAGGATATACAAAATTTTTCATATGATGGTCTTGCTCTACGCAAGCGAAATATTGTTTTCTAGTCTGTGCTTTGGGAAATTCTTGAATTGAATTACATTCATCGCACTTATCAACTTGATGTGAAACATATTGCTCGTTGTAGCTGACTGTACGCAAACCATAAATTGTATTTTCTTGCCTTGTCACAGTTCGCTCGGCAATGACGTCAAACTTAGTGTACTGAGTTAATATGTTACACTTTGGACAATAACAATGGTTCATTTAATTTCCTTTTTTTTACAAAATAGATCCTATTTCTACGGAATAAAAAACAGCACTCTAAAGTAATTTCAGAAAAACTTGAGTCTGTCTTGAGTTTGCCTTGAGTCCTGACGAATCGTTCTGGGATTTTTTGCGCACCAAATAAAAATATTTATTTCAAATCGAATACGGCAATTATGTATTTCTGAAAATTACCGATACATTATATATGTCTGTAATTATGAAATGTTTTTTTAAATATATGCCGATGATATTTTTGCTCAATTTATTTTCAGCGTGTAATACTAAAAATTCAGGTAGCGCACCGTCAATGACAACAGATTTGCCCAGCACCACAGCACCCGCGCCGGCTTCGCCGTTAACCAAAGAACAAGAGATGGCCGCACTTATTCAAGAATTCAAAACGACGTATTCAGCCAGCTTTACATTTTTAACGGATTTCAAACCAGCAATATATATGAATTCTGGCGGAGGCAGCACAACAACGGTCGGTGTTTGCGAAGTTTATTCAGACGGAAGTAAACAAGTTCATTTTAACCAGGAATGGTGGCCGACAGCTGCAAGTCTTGCAAAAAAAATATTAGTGTTTCATGAATTAGGTCATTGTTTTTTCAACCGTGCGCACGATACCAGATTATATTCTGGCGCACGTCCTTACAGCATCATGTATCCAAACATAGACCCTGTGGTAACATACTTTGATTCATACACAAATTATTACATTACTGAATTACAAAACCCGATCGCATTAAATACAATTCAATACCCAATAACATTTTCAACAACAGCTGATGGTCTTTGCTCTGAAAATTAAATCACAATATCAACACATGCGCCAATAGATGTATTATAAAATTTGACTTGCGCACCCAGATCAAAACAGGCCTCTTTAATAATACGTAGGCCATTACCTGAACCATCTGCTTTATCAGTATAAGACAAATTTTTTGAAATATATTTCAAAGCTTCATCAGAAAAACCTGGGCCGCTGTCTTGAAAACTGATTTTTTTTGAACTCATTGTAATAATTATTTTTTTAACATCAGTTTTTGTCATCGCCTGTACTGAATTCATAAATAAATTCAAAAATAACGATGTCACAAAACCCTGGTCAGCCACGACAGATCGCTCACCTAAAATCTGAAGGTTAACACCATTCAATCTTCGATTTAAGATGGATTTAACTTCAAATAAAATTTCTGAAATTTGAACAACAGATTTTTCATTATTTGCTAACACTGTCATTTGATTGAATTTGATGGCCACATCAGCAGCGTGATTTAACGTTTTTTCAATATCAGAAATGGCTTCATCAACTTCAGAATTTTTATCAACATTTACCAACATGCGCAAATTTTCGACCTGTAAACGTGGTGACGATAAAATATTTTTTAAATCATGCAAAATAGCAGCTGCCTGCGTACCAATCAAAGTATATCGGGATTGCGCTTTACTGCGAAGTTCTCGTTCAGTATTTATTGTGTTTACTAAAAAAAATGCAACAAATGCAAACGATACGAATGTAAACATATTGTCGTAAACGTTCATTCCAACAATTAATTTTAAATTTCTGTCATATGTTAGATAATATACGATACAAAATAATAATGTACTGACGGCGACGCTTAGATAGATAAGTTTTTTCGATAAAGGCACAAATAAAACTGATACAATAAAAATCGGCATTAACATCGTTTCATAGGTTGGCCTAAATATTTCACCAATCGCAGGATAAATAGTAAATGCAACTAATAGCATTGCATGGGAAATAAAATTAAATTTTCGATGATACAGTAAAAATAGTATTGAACTCAGTATTGCACTTAGAATCAAAATTCGTGTCATTAAAAAATAGCTCTGTAAAACAGGATCAACCTGTGGAAACTCTATGACAGCTACTGCGGTTTGTAATAAAAAAAACAAACAGTACATCCATATAGCATATCGCGTTTGTCTGTCCATAAATACCTTTGTATAAAATTAGTTTGATTGATTTAAGCTGTAACCGACGCCCTTGATATTTGATAACATGTCGCTGTATTTGCCCATCTTTTTTTTAATGTTACCCAAATGAGTGTCAAAAGAATTATCTGAAACTTCTGTATTAGGCCAAATTTGTTTGATGATTTTATTTCTAGACATTCGCTTTTCAGGATTTTCGTATAATAATTTAAATAATTTAAATTCGATCGGAGTCAGTGAAAAAATATGTTCATGAATCGTGGCTTTGTAATCACGCTCGCAAAGGCGTACAGTTTTATTCGGCATTAATTCGTTGATTATTTTTTTAATATCAGAGCTTAAAAACGGTTTTTCAATCAATGCTGAAATTTGTGAATTTACGCTGGCAATAGCAATTTCTTTGGTTGTACCACCCGACATCAGAATTGATTTCTGATTCGTACACTTTATTTTACCCTGTCTTATTAAATCCAAACCATTACCATCTGGTAAATAATAATCACAAATTAGCAAATCGAAATCCGTGGAATTAATTTTTTTTGCCGCATCTACAGCAGAATCTGAAATTGTTATGTGACCAAAATCTGCTAAAGATTTTTTTAAAATTTCACAAAATACTAAATCATCATCAATAATTAATAAATGCACATTTTAACTTTATCTTGTTTATTAAATAGCCTCAAGGTCGTTTAATTGTTTTAGACAATTTTTTTGATATCTTGAGGTTTTCTTGAGTCTGGTTTTTGGGTTGGGTTGGGATGGGTTGGGTTGCAATTTTGATGCTGATTTGACGTTTTCTACAAATTAAAAGACATTGAAGCATGCCAAAACTAAACAGGATTTCAAGTTCTGCAATATTAATTTATATCTTTATAATTTTTCTAGTCACCCTGACAGAATCCCACGACATTAAAAAAAATCTGCATATTTATTTAGGTACACGATTGCTTTCGGGTCTTATAGCCCTACCTTGTTATTTTTTATTTAAAAAAAATGCTCTGAATCCTGTTCCGCAGATTTTATTTGCTGTCAGTTTATGGATTTACAATGTCGGTGGTTATTATTTCAAACCGCTTTATTTACCGTCGTTCACGCAGTCAATTTTTGTTTTAACTTTTTTTGTTTTTATGAATCGTAAACTATTCTATGCGACTGTTATTAGTATGACATTGACTTTTTATTTTGTAGCTCATCATTTACAAAACAATCTACCGTATAATCAGGGTGATTTTAGCGATCCAGATTTTATTGGGGTTTTGCTATCCAGTATTACGATTGCTGGGATGATTCACCATTTTTATACGGCGCAACGTCACGTCGCTGAATATGCGCATATTCAGTTCGGTACCGCCGGAAGGCTTTCCGCCCGCGCCATGCATGATATCAAAGGCAGTTTGCAATCGCCATTTTTAATGTCCGATGAAATTAATACGGCCATACATTCACAAAATTATCAGGCCATCGAAAAAATGAATGCGGATTTGAATTTACAATTTCAAGCCCTCAGAAATTATTTAATCAGTTTTAATCAAATGACGTCTAAAAATGATGATCTGAAGAACGAATTTAACGCCCTTGACTGCATTGATCATGCAAAATTTATTTTAAAAAATAGATTAAATTTAATTTTAATCGAAATCAGTGGTGATCGTAAAATATTCGGTTCACAAAATTTATTTACTTCAGTTTTTATAAATTTAATCAGCAATTCATTAGATCAATTTGACCTAAATGATCCAGAATATAAAAAAATACAGATTCATATTAGCCCTTCAGAAATCATTTATGAAGATTCAGTACATATGACACCAGATGCGGCTTTGGATTTAATCAACGGCTATAAACTAACAACAAAAAATGATGGCAGCGGCGGGATGGGTATTTATTTCATCAAAGAGGCCCTTGAACATTTCCAAGCTAGCCTTGTGATGACACACGATAAAACACAACTTACATTTAAAATTTTATTTCATAAAAAATGGTTTTAATAGGCCTGTGTAAACTGTAGTGATCTACAGTAAAAACATGTTTAAACCACAGTTAAACAGACCCTACTTCTCCTCAATAACCACCGGCTCAGTCACATCCCCCGACTTTACTTTATCCACAACAGGCTTATCCGAACCAGCCCGCGTACCCAAAACCATTGATTTAAACTTAGTATTTAATTCTTGTTTCAAAAATAAATATTCCAGAAATTTTTCGGGGCCTAATAACTTCTTCATTGAATCAAATTCATCGACAGATAATTGATTCAATTGCGTTAATAGCATTCTGTTTTTTTTAATTAATTTATTTTGATCGGCAGCTGACATTTTTATGTCGGCTTTTTTTGGATCGGTTTGCGCATTTTTGATTTGTTCAGACAATTCAGATTTTTTTTTGTTCAAAGATCTGTGGATATCGCCGAATTCTTTTTCTTGTTTGGCTGATAATTGTAATTCGTCGCTGATTTTCCAGATAAAAATGTCTTCGATTTGATTTTTTTTTGCGATTTCTGTATTCGCGTGGATTGAAATGGCGCACAGAAAAATAAATACGAAACTGATAAAATTTGACATGATTTATTAAAACCAGACGTCCCTGTCTAGTCAATGTTATACTCAGAAACCCGTCTTACAGATCCTTCATCGCAGTCACTGCATCTAAGCCGTGCTGTTCGATTTGTTGATTTAAAATTTCAGCATACAGATCACTGTCGTTTTGTGACACTGCCGCCAGCTCTGACCAATCGGCCGGAGCCTGAGCCACTGAATTTAAAATCTTTTGCTGGTTTAACGAAACCTGCTGATCATGTGTTTTTTGAAATAATCCTAAACTGAAACCTCCAAGACCTAAAGATAAACTGGTGACGAATAGCATAAACGCGACTTTGAAAACTTTCTGTGGAGCCGGTCGCAATGACCGGCTGCGAGTTTCCAAAAATACCCACGTTTTTGTCCACTTTGTTTGATCTTTGATTTCGGTTTTTTCTACGGCTTGCATAATTTTATCATGCATCTGATCGAAAAAATTGTCGTCCATCGGAAATTCAAACGGATCTTCTTTTTTTAATTTTTGTTCAATAAGAACTTCTTTGTTCGGCTTTATGCTTTTTTGATCTGTTGTTGATGATTGTCGTGATGTCATTCTGCCTCCGCGTATTTCGTGTTAAGTTCTGTGAAGATTCCTCCGATCTCGGATGTCCAAGATCTGAGTTCGTGTTTCGTTTCAAAAGTTTCTTTTAACTTCATCAAAGCATGTCTGTAATTCGCCTTCGCCGTATCGTACGGACACTGCATGACTTCAGCGATTTCAGCAAAGCTCATGTCTTCATAGAC